>JBICIB010000460.1:0-10984 GCA_043101415.1 Planctomycetota bacterium JB042
CGCTGACGGGTACGGTGACGCGCGTCGACGACGACGAGGTCCGCGTCGACTACGGGTTCGACCGCTACGCCGTCCCGGCCACCGCGCGGGAGCCGGGACGGCGTAGCGGTCGAACCCGTAGTCGACGCGGACCTCGTCGTCGTCGACGCGCGTCACCGTCCCCGTCAGCGAGACGTCCGACTCCGGGGACGGCGCGCCGCGGGTGTACCCGTACGCGACGTGTCCATTCTCCCCCGATCGGAGGAGGACGTGAATCCGATCCCCCGGCGCGGGAGGGATCTCGTCCCGACCGAGCGACCGCGGGAGACGCTCGATCGCCAGTTCGATCCCCCGGAACGGACCCGCGATCGGGTCGACCGGGTGGCGTCCGATCACCTCGAGCTCGACGCGGGTCCCGAACAGGAGGTTCCACTCCTCCCGCGCCGCGACGAGCGCGAGCACGCCGACCTGCAGCAGCACCGCGCCGAGGAAGAAGGTCCGCCGCCGACTCACGACCGCACCTCCCGCGCCCGCCGCACCAAGGCCCGCCGCTTCCGCTCCAGCACGAACCCGACCCCGAGCAGCACGACGCCCGCCCCGAGGAACGCGAGGAACCCGTGCCGCAACCGCTCGGCGAGGAGTTCGAAGTAGCGCGTCAGCGCCAGCGCGAAGATCCCGAGCAGGCCGAGGTTCACGAGCTCCGGCCGCCCGGTCCGCGCCCCGCGCGCGACCAGCGCCACGAGTCCGATCAGCAGGAGGACGTTCAGGCCGATCCACGCCGCGCCCGGCGTCACCCGGAGGAGCCCGGCGACGGCCCCGCCGAGCGCGAGGTAGGCGACCCCCTCGGACACGTCGCCCCGCCCCTCCCCCCGCCCGCGGGCGACGAGGAGCACGACCGACGCCGCCGCGCCGAGGACGAGCGCCGGGACGAACAGCCGGCCGTCGAGGACGAGGTCCGCGTCGACGACGTCGTGGAACGAGAGCGCGTAGAGCGAGAGGAACGCCGCCGGCACCGCGAACGACCGGAGCCACGACGCCGCCGCCGGCCACGCCCGGCGCGCGCCCTTCGGCGCGGAGGCGAGCCCGGCGAGCCCCGCGAAGAGCGCGGCGTACGCGGCCGCGAGCACGGAGAGCCCGATCAGCGCGTGGAGGTCGCGCCCGAGGTCGCGGTGGTCGAGCCAGACCGTCGTCCGCCAGACCACCCAGATCGTGAACAGACCGCCGACGATCGTCAGCACGACGCGCGACCGCGTGAGGAGCACGAACGGCAGGCTCGTCGCCCACCAGAGGAGGAGGCCCGAGGGGGACGGCGGGAGGTGGTAGAGCTCGGCGAGGAGCGACAGCCCCGCGCCGAACAGGAGGACCCCGCCGGCGGTCAGCGCGACGCCGACCCGCGGCCAGCCCCCCGGCTCCTCGGCCAGGCGGAACCCGAAGTGGTGGAACCCGAGGATCGCGACGAAGACGCCGGCGAGCTTCGCGGCCTTCGGGATCTCGTCCCAGTGCGTCGCGACGAAGTGGACGATCCCGGTCGCGATCAGCAGGACGCCGACGGTCGCGACGATCCCCGCGAGCACGGCGGCGGTGTCGCGCTCCGGCGGGAGTTCCCGTTCGAGTCGCGCCTCGACCCGCCCCCGCGCCGCCTCGTCGAGCGTCCCGTCCGCTTCGAGCTCGTCGAGCGCGCGGCGGAGCTGGTGTCGGTTCATCGCGGGTCGACCTCGGAGCCTCTCGACGCGTCGGCGCGCCGAGCGGTCCCGAACGTAGCAGACCGGCCTCGAATTCTCGCGCGCGACGATCGCTCGGACCGCTCCCGAGACCGCGAGGAGGGATCGGCGGCAGGGGGAGGCGAATCTCCCTTCCCCCGGGCGCGCTCCTCCCCCTCTAGAATGGGAACGACCCCGATGGAGGAGGAAGACGATGCCCGGCCCGCACGATCCGAGCGACCCGAACGACCGAGAGGACCCGAGCGCCCCGGTCGCCGGCGACACCGGCGGCGAGGGGGGCCTCGACGACCAGATCGGCCTCTGCCTCTCCGGAGGCGGCTACCGCGCGATGATCTTCCACGTCGGCGCGCTCTGGCGGCTGCATGAGACCGGGATCCTCGCCACGGTCGGCCGGATCTCGAGCGTCTCCGGCGGTTCGATCACGAACGGGGTCCTGGCGATGAACTGGCCGGCGATCTCCGGCACGACCGACCGCGCGGCGTTCGTCGAACACCTCGTGAACCCGATCCGGAAGGTCGCGCGCGAGACGTTCGACCGCGGCTCGATCCTCGCCGGCGTCTTCCTCCCGGGCACGGTCAGCGACCGCATCACCGACGCCTATCGCGAGCATCTCTACGGCGACCGGACGCTGCAGGACATCCCGGACGAACCGCGCTTCGTCTTCAACGCGACGAACGTGCAGTCCGGCGCGCTCTGGCGCTTCTCGAAGCCGTACATGGGCGACTGGCGGGTCGGGCTGGTCCGGCACCCGAAGGTCGAGCTGGCGCTCGCGGTCGCCGCGTCGTCGGCGTTCCCGCCGGTCCTCTCCCCCGCCAAGGTCGAGGTCGACCCCGACGACTTCGAGCCCGGCTCGGGGACGGACCTCCAGCGCCCGCCGTACACGGAGGAGGTCGTCCTCTCCGACGGCGGCGTCTACGACAACCTCGGCCTCGAGACGGTCTGGAAGCGGTGCCGCACGATCCTCGTCTCCGACGCCGGCGGCCAGATGGAGGCGCAGGCCGAGCCGAAGGAGGACTGGGCGCAGCACTCGATCCGCGTCCTCGACGTGATCGACAACCAGGTCCGCGGGCTCCGCAAGCGTCAGCTCGTCGCCGCCTATCGGCGCGGGGACCGGGAGGGGACGTACTGGGGGATCCGCACGGACATCGCCGACTACGGACTCTCCGACGCGCTCCCCGTCCCGCACGCGCGTTCGCTCGAACTGGCGGCGACCAAGACGCGCCTGAAGGCGATGGGCGAGCGCCGGCAGGAGGCGTTGATCAACTGGGGGTACGCGGTCTGCGACGCCGCGCTCCGGCGCCACGTCCGACCCGATCTGCCGCCGCCGTCCGGCTTCCCGTACCCGGAGGTCGGGACCTGATGGGACCGGGGCGGCCCGGCCCACGCCGCGAGGACGGGAGGGAGCGATGCCGAGGATCGAGGTGAGCGCCGGCGACGGCCCCGGGACGCACGCGTTCGTGGTCGGCGTGAGCCGATACCGCCACGTCGAGGGAGGCGAGGCGCCGACCGACCTCGGCGAGAGCTTCGGCCTCGAGCCGCTCACCGCGGCCGCCCGGTCGGCGTCCGAGTTCGCTCGGTGGTTGCTCGACCGGTACCACCGCGAGGAGACGCCGCTCCGCACCCTCCACGTGGCCCTGTCGCCGAGCGACGGCGAGGAGCTCGACGACGCGGTCCTGGCGCGGCTCCCGGCGGATCGCGCCGCCGCCGCGGCGACCCGGGCGACCGTCGAGAACGACCTCAAGGGGTTCGTCCGCGAGTGCGCGAGCGATCCGGAGAACGTCGGGATCGTGTACGTCGCCGGCCACGGGGTGCAGCTCACGAAGCACGGCGCGGTCGTCCTGCTCGAGGACTTCGCCGCGCCCGAGCACCTGAACGAGCTGGACGGGGCGATCGACATGGCCGGCTGCCACGCCGGCATGAACCACCCGGCGACCGCCGGCACGCAGTTCTGGTTCGTCGACGCCTGCCGTCAGCGACCGGCCGTCGCCCAGCGGTTCGAGACGATGGTCGGCGCGCTCTCCCTCTCCGAGCGCCGCGGCGCGGTCTCCGTGACCTCGCCGCTCCTCCTCGCCGCGTCGACACGGGAGGCGGCGTTCGCCCGCACCGGCGAGACGACGCTGTTTGGGCAGGCGCTCCTCTGGGCGCTCGACGGCGGGGCCGCGGCGGGTCCGAACGACGTCGACGACGGCTGGCACGTCTCCGTGATGAACCTCCTGTCGCGAATCGACCGGAAGGTCGAGGCGCTCGCGGGGCGGTTCGGCGAGGAGCAGCACGTCGACCCGACCGGCCGGGTGAAGGACGCGGTGGTCCACCGCTTCCGGGAGGTGCCGGCCGTCGACCTGAGCGTCCGCCTCGCGCCGGAGGCGGCCCGCGCGGTGGCGGACGCCCGGCTGTTCCGCGACGCGCGCGATCCGGTCGACGCCACGGGGACCGAGTGGCCCCGGCGCTGGCGTGTCGACGCCGGCCTCTACGTCCTCGACATCGAGGCCCCGCCGCCGTTCCATTCCTGGACGGCCATCCTTCAGCTCGAGCCGCCCGAGCAGGTCTGCGACGTGGAGGTCGGGTGATGACGAACGGCGAGCTGAAGGTCCGGCTCGAGGTCGACTCTTACTTCCTCGAGGAGAACCTCCCGATCGAGGTCCGCGACGCGCGCCTGAACCTCGTCCGCAAGCTCTCCGTGCGGGACCGGCCGCACCCGCTGGAGGTTCCGGCCGGCCTGTACCGGGTCAGCGCGATGCTCGACGACGGACGGATGCACGAACGCGTCGTCCAGGTCGCGCCGGACGAGGAGACCGAGGTCGTCTTCCGGCAGGTCGGGACGACGTCGCCTCCGCCGTCTCCGCCGCCGCCGCGCAAGTCCGGGTTCGGGTTCTCCGGTCCGGCCGGGGGAACGACGCCGTCGACCGTCCCGCTCGTCGGCGTCGACGGGGCGTCGGTCCACGCGCGGGACGGCGACCGGTTCGTCTTCGCGCCGGACGGGGACCTGCGCCACGTCCCGGTCGCCCGGTTCGCGCTCCCGGTCGGGAGGGTCGAGGTGAGCCTCCCGGTCAACCCGCTCGGGGCTCCCCCGGTCTCCCTCTGCTCGGTCGCGGTGACGGCGACCGGCGTGTCGGTCGACCTCGCGCCGGAGCGCCGGGTCGCGAGCACCGTCCTCGGACTGATCCGCTCGAAGGAAGTCCTCCGCGGGATGGAGATCGTGCAGCGGACGACCACCCTTCTGCGCGACAAGTACCGGGACCCGGTCGGCGCCGCGCTCGGCGGCCTGCTCCTGCAGCGGCTCGGCCATCTCGAGGAGCGCGCGGACTGGGTCGACAACCTCGCGCGCGACTTCACATGGCTCCCGGACGGGCGGATCCTGAAGGCGGCCCTCGACCGGTATGCCGACGACGAAGAGTCGACGGGCGGCGCGCTCGACCTCGCGCTCGCCGCGGCGCGCGTGCGCCCGCTCTTCACCGACGCGTTCTCGCTTCTGCTCCAGCTGCTCCGTCGCTGGCCCGGTGGCGCGCGGGCCGAGGAGCGCCGGCGAGCGCTGGCCGAACTCGCGACGACGACGGCCGCGGTCGACTGGGAGAGCGTCACGCTGACGCTCGTGAAGAAGGAGGGAGGCTGACGTGCCGCTCGAGCTCCGCGCGCTGCCGGCGCGCCAAGGGGACGCGCTCTGGATCCGCTGGGGGGACGCCCTCGAGCACCAGCTCCTGATCGACATGGGGACCGAGGAGATCGGGAACGCGCTGAAGGCGCGGTTCGCGGCGCTCCCCGCGGACCGGCGGCACTTCGAGCTGGTGGTCGTCACCCACGTCGACCGCGACCACATCGGCGGCGTCCTCACCGGCCTCGCGGAGTCGGACCCGGCGCCCGACGTGACGATCGGCGACGTCTGGTTCAACGGCTGGGTCCACCTCGACGGCGGGGTCGTCGCGACCGAGGCCGCGCGGCTCGAGTCGATGGGGCCGGCCCAGGGGGAGCGGCTGTCGCGGTGGCTGGAGGCGAACGCCTGGAACCGGACGTTCGGCGGCGCGGCGGTGACGAGGGAGCCCGAGCGGCCGTTGAAGTCCGTCGCCCTCGTCGATGGCCTCACGCTCACCGTGATCGGCCCGACCCCGGCCCGCCTCCGGTCGTTCAAGCCGACCTGGAAGGAAGAGGTCGAAGAGGCGCTGCGGAAGGAGAACCTCGCCCCGGACGGCGTGTCGGAGGGGCTCGAGGCGATGGGCTCGAGCACGCCGCCGGTGCTCGACTCGGCGGCGGACCTCGTCGCGCTCGCCGAGTCCGAGAACCGCACGGACCGGAGCAAGGCGAACGGGAGCAGCATCGCCCTGGTGCTCAAGTACGGCGACGCCCGCCTGCTGCTCGCGGGCGACGCGTTCGCGGACGACCTCGTCGACGGGCTCGCCGCGTACCGAGCCGACGCCGCGAGGGAGGGCGAGCGGGTCCGCCTCGACCTGTTCAAGCTCCCTCACCACGGCAGCGCGAAGAACCTCACCCGCGACCTCGTCCGCGCCGTCGACTGTCCGCGCTGGCTGATCTCGTCGGACGGGACGCAGTTCAAGCACCCCGACGCGATCGCGGTGGCGCGGATCCTCCGCGACGCCGACCGGCCGGAGCTCGTGTTCAACGTCCCGAGCCGCTTCAACGGCTGGTGGGAGGACGCCGCGTGGCAGGACCGGTTCGGGTACTCCGTCCGCTACGGGACGGCCGAGGACGGCGTCACCCTGACCTTCGCCTGACGGCGCCGGACCGCGTCGAGGCCGTTCGTGACGCGCCCGTGACGGCGGGGACGGGGCGGCGGCGCCTAGCGTCGTCCGCATGTCCTTCCAACTCGCCGCCCTCGCCCTCGCCGTCACGGTCGCGACGGCCGACGACTGGCCGGAGTACCGCGGCCCGCGCGGTGACGGCCGGACCCCGGTCCGGGATCTTCCGCTGACCTGGAGCGAGGACGAGAACGTCACGTGGAAGGTCCCGATCGCCGGGCGCGGCTGGTCCACGCCGGCGATCGGTGGCGGTCGGATCTGGCTCACCACGTCGCTCGACGACGGACGTCGGCGGCTCGCGGTCTGCCTCGACCGGGAGACCGGACGCACGATCCACGCGTTCACGCTCTTCCACGTGCGGCGCCCCGAGCCGTGCCACGGCCTGAACAGCTACGCCTCACCGTCCCCGGTCCTCCGCGGCGGCCGCGTCTTCGTCCACTTCGGCGGCGTCGGGACGGCGTGCCTCGACGCCCGGACGGCCCGCGAGATCTGGGTCCGGCGCGATCTTCCGCTCGAACACGTCGTCGGCTCGGCCTCGTCGCCGATCCTCGTCGGCGACCACCTGATCTTCCACCAGGACGGCGCGAACCGGCAGTACGTCATCGCGCTCGACGCCGGCACCGGGGAGACGCGATGGGTCGCCCCCCGTTCGCCGCGGCTGTTCGACCGCCACCGCGAGCACCGCAAGGCGTTCAGCACGCCGCTCCGGGTCGACGGACGGGACGGGACGAGCCTCGTGTCGGTCGGCGCCGGAGCGACGGTCGGCCTCGACCCCTCGGACGGACGCGAGCTCTGGCGCGTCCTCCACGACGGCTACTCGGGCGCGTCGAGGCCCGTCGCCGCGCTCGGCCTGACGATCTTCAGCACCGGGTTCGACGTCGCCGACCTGGTCGCCGTCCGCATCGCCGACGCGCGGGAGATCTGGCGCTACGAACGGAACGTGCCGTGGATCACGTCGCCCGTCGTCGTCGGCGACCTGCTGTTCATGGTGTCGTACCCGGGGATCGCGACATGCCTCGAGGTCCGGACCGGCGAACGGGTCTGGCGGCGGCGCCTCGGGGGAGAGTTCTGCGCCTCTCCGCTGGCCGCCTCGGGGCGCGCGTACCTGTTCGATCGGGAAGGAACGTGCACCGTCGTCGCCGCGGACCGGGACGGGTCGATCCTGGCCGAGAACCGGCTGGACGAGGGGATGATGGCCTCACCGGCCGTCGCGGACGGGGCGCTCTTCCTCCGGACGACCGGCCACCTCTACCGGATCGACGCGCCGCGCTGACGAGGGCGGGGGCCGGTCAGCGCCGGTCGCCGCCGCCCTCCTTCTCGCCGCGGCGCTCCTCGACCGCCCGGCGGAGGAGGAACTCGATCTGCGCGTTCACCGAGCGCAGGTCGTCGTCCGCCCACCGCCGGAGCTCGTCGAAGAGCTTCTGGTCGATCCGGATCAGGAACGCCTTCCGCTTCGCCACGGGTCTCCCGTTCGGTTCACGTGTAGAGCGACCCCGCGTTGACGACCGGGGTCGTGCGCTCGCTGCAGAGGACGGTCAGGAGGTTCGAGACCATCGCCGCGCGCCGCTCGTCGTCGAGCTCGACGACGTCGCGGGTCCCGAGCTCGGCCAGCGCCATCTCGACCATCCCGACCGCTCCCTCGACGATCCGCCGGCGGGCCGCCACCACCGCCGCCGCCTGCTGCCGCTGGAGCATCGCGTGCGCGATCTCCGGCGCGTAGGCGAGGTGGGCGATCCGGGCCTCGATGACGTGGATCCCGGCCCGCTCGAACCGCTCCTCCAGCTCGGTGCGGAGGTGTTCGTTGATCGACTCGGTGTCGCCGCGGAGCGTGGTCAGCTCGTCGTCGTCGTTCTCGCCCGCGTCGTAGTAGTACGCCGACGCGAGCTTCCGGACCGCCGACTCGCTCTGCGTGTCGACGTACTCGTGGTAGTCGTCGACGTCGAACTTCGCGGCGTACGTGTCCTCGACCCGCCAGACCACGACCGCCGCGATCTCGATCGGATTCCCGGCCCGGTCGTTCACCTTCAGCTTCTCGCCGTTCAGCGTCTGCGCGCGCAGCGACACCCGGTGCTTCAGCGTGAACGGGTTGACCCAGAAGAACCCGTTCCCCTTGACCGTCCCCGTGTACTTGCCGAACAACACGAGCACCTTCGAGTCGTTCGGGTTGACGATGAAGAACCCGCAGAGCAGGACGACGAACACGACGATCCCGAAGACGCCGAGGAGGATCTTCCAGACCACCTCCGCGAGGACGCCCTGCCGAATCAGCCAGATGGCACCGGCCAACTCGGCGAAGGCGACCAAGAGCATCAGGAACCCGTTCAACCTCGTGACGACTCGCTCCTGGGACATCTGGACCTCCCGTCCGTGACTTGCTTCCAAAGTGATATCACTTTGCTACCGGCCGGTCGAGCCGGTATTCCCGCCCTCTCCGGAGATTCGCTCCCGGCCCGGCGCGTCCGGGAGCGGACTCTCTAAGGTGGAACGACTTCCGCGAAACGCCCCGGCACGAGCCATGAGCCAGACCCCCACCATCGACTTCCAGCGCGAGTTCGGCGTCAACGCCGGCTACGTGGAGACCCTGTTCGAACGCTGGCAGCGCGAGCCGGACGGGGTCGACCCCGAGTGGCGGACGTGGTTCGAGCGGCTGACGGGAACCGAGGCGAAGGACGCCGCCCCGCCCGCCGCCGCCGCTCCGGCCGCCGCGCCGGAGGAGGACGAGGCGTACGAGCGCGAGCGCCTGAAGGGGATCGCCTCGAAGATCGCCGAGAACATGAACGCGAGCCTCGGCGTCCCGACCGCGACGTCGGTCCGGACGATCCCGGTGAAGGTCATGGTGGAGAACCGCCGGATCGTCAACGGGCACATGAGGGTCCGCGCGCTCGGGAAGGCGAGCTTCACGCACTTCATCGCGTACGCCCTCGTGCGGGCGCTGCGGGACCAGCCGAACATGCAGTCGTTCTTCCGCGAGGAGGGCGGCGCCGGCTGGAAGCTCACGCCGAGGCAGGTGAACCTGGGGCTGGCGGTCGACGTCGAGACGCCGCGCGGGCGCTCGCTGGTCGTGCCGAACGTCAAGGGCGCCGAGTCGATGACGTTCCGCGAGTTCCGGCGGGCCTACGAGGACGTCGTCCGGCGCGCGCGCGACGGGAAGCTCGACGCGAGCGACTTCCGGGGGACGACGGTCACGCTCACCAACCCCGGCGGCCTCGGCACGCACCTCAGCGTCCCGCGCCTGATGGAGGGGCAGGGGCTGATCCTCGGCACCGGCGCGATCGGCGTCCCGACCGAGTCGGCGGCGATGTCGGTCGCCACCCTCGCCGACCTCGCCATCGGGCCGGTGATGACGGTCACCAGCACCTACGACCACCGGGTCATCCAGGGGGCGGAGTCCGGGGTCCTGCTGCGGCGCCTCGACGAGCTGCTGCAGGGCGCCGACGACTTCTGGAACGAGATCTTCCGGGACATCCGGGTGCCGTGGCGGCCGGTCCGCCCGCACGTCGACACGCTCTCCGCCCCCGGCTCCGACGGGATGGCGGAGAAGCAGGCGAAGGTGAACCAGATGATCGCGGCGTACCGCAGCCGCGGCTGCCGCATCGCCGACCTCGACCCGCTCGAGTACAAGCCGGACCCGCTCCCCTCGCTCGACCCCGCCTTCTACGGGTTCACGCTCTGGGACCTCGACCGGGAGTTCCTGTGCGGCGGACTCGACGGCAAGCCGTCGATGTCGCTGCGGGACATCCTCACCGTCCTGGCGAACACCTACTGCCGTCGCTGGACGATCGAGTACATGCACATCGCGAACCGGGTGCGGAAGCAGTGGATCCGCGACCGGGTCGAGCTGCGGCGGGACGAGGAGACGTTCACGCACGAGGACCGCCTCCGCATCCTGAAGCTCCTCTTCCGGGCGCAGAACCTCGAGCGGTTCCTGCACACCCGTTACGTCGGGAACAAGCGGTTCTCGCTCGAGGGCGGCGACACCTGCATCCCCGCGCTGGCGACGCTGATCGACCGGGCCGCGGAGGGCGGCGTCGAGAAGGTCGTCCTCGGCATGGCCCACCGCGGACGCCTGAACGTCCTCGCGAACATCCTGAACAAGTCGTACGACCGGATCTTCTCCGAGTTCGAGGGCGTGCTCCTGCCGCTCTCGTCCGAGGGGTCGGGCGACGTGAAGTACCACCTCGGTCAGGTCGGCGTGTACACGACCTCCGGCGGCAAGCAGGTCGAGGTCGTCCTCTGCGCCAACCCGAGTCACCTCGAAGCGGTCGACCCGGTCGTCTGCGGCATGTCGCGCGGGTTCCAGGACGCGCTCGCCGACAAGGACCGCAAGCGCGTCCTCTCGGTCCTGATCCACGGCGACGCCGCCTTCACCGGCCAGGGAGTCGTGGCCGAGACGCTGAACATGTCGAACCTCCCCGCCAACTCGTGCGGCGGAACGATCCACCTCGTCCTGAACAACCAGATCGGCTTCACGGCCGGACCGAAGGACCTCCGCTCGACGTACTACTGCACCGACGTCGCCAAGGGGATCGAGGCGCC
>JBICIB010000461.1:0-2822 GCA_043101415.1 Planctomycetota bacterium JB042
GCGCGCTCGGCACCGCGTACTGGTACGCCTCGGGCGCCGGCCGGTTCGTCACGAGCACCTGGTACCGGGACGCCCTCCCGGCGTGGCTCGAGGAGTGGAACGCGACCGACCCGGCGCTCGCCTGGCGCGACGTCGTGTGGCGCCCGCTCGCCCCTCTCCCCCGGTACGCGGCGCGCTACGCGGACGACCGGCCGTTCGAGGTCGGGTACGGGCATCTCGATCGCACCTTCCCCCACCCGTTGGCCGGCGACGACGCCGAGGCGACGCGGAAGGCGATCCGCTACACCCCCCTGGGGGACGAGCTGCTGCTCGAACTGACGAAGCGCCTGATCCGGGGAGAGCGGATCGGTCTCGGCCCGGCGACCGACTTCCTCTCGATCAGCTTCTCGGCGACCGACTACGTCGGCCACGCCTGGGGCCCGCTCAGCCTCGAGGCGGAGGACAACGTGCTCCGCCTCGACCGGACGCTCGCGGACCTGTTCGCGTTCGTCGACCGGGAGATCGGCCTCGGCCGGACGGCGGTCGTCCTCTCGTCCGACCACGGGATCGAACCGTGCCCGGAGACGCAGCGCGGGCGGTCGGCCGGACGTCACGTCTCCGGCGAGGTCGAGGCGGCGCTGAACCGGGCGCTGGACGATCGCCTCGGGGGCGGGGACGGCGACCTGATCGAGGCGTTCTGGGCGCCCGACGTCCACCTCGACGAGGCGGCCGTCGCCCGGCGCGGGCTCGACGTCGACGCGGTGGCGCGGACGGTCGCGGCCGTCGCGACCGGCATCGAGGGGATCGACGCCGCGTTCACGCGCGCCGACCTCCTCTCCGGCCGCGGCCCGTCCGACCCGCGCTCCGAGCGCGTCCGCCGGTCGTTCCACCCCGACCGGAGCGGCGACGTCGTCCTCGTCGCGGCGCCGTTCTGGTCGTGGCACGCCGAGGTCCCGAAGAACGCGGCGACCCACGGCTCGCCGTACCGGTACGACACGCACGTCCCCCTCCTGTTCCTCGTCCCCGGCGTCCGGCCGAGGGTCGTGCACCGCCCGGTCGCGCCGTCGGACGTCGCCCCGACCCTCGCCACGCTGCTCGGCCTCCCCTGGCCGAGCGGCGCCACCGGCGAGGCCCTCGGCGAGACGCTCCCGCCGGGACACGAGGTCCGGGAGTTCTGACGGAGCCGCCCGAACGCCGCCCCCACCGACAGAGGAGCCGCCCCCGGAGTCTCCTCCGGAGGCGGCGTCCCTCCCCGGAGGCCCTCGGCCGACGTCGCCGACAGAGGACCCCCGCCATGCGGTCGAGTCAGCGCGCGCTCAGGGCGTCGCCTCCTGGTGGAGCCGCCGCTTCAGGCGCTTCAGCATGTGATGGTGCATCTGGCAGACCCGCGACTCGGAGATCCGAAGGCGGTGGCCGATGCGCTTCATGGTCTGGTCGTCGTGGTAGTAGCTCCGGACGATCGTCCGCTCGCGCCGGGAGAGCTCCCCCTCGACCATGCCGAGCAGCTCGCCCCGGTAGACGACGTCGGGCGGAAGGGGGAAGCCGTCGACCGGCTCGTACCGCGACGGGCGGTCGTCGTCGTCGAACTCGGCCGAGGCCCCCTCGTGGAGCGGCAACCAGCTGGAGAAGTTCCCCTCCCGCCGGAGCGCCCGGATCGACCGCGGCGTCATCCCCATCGCCGCGGCGACCTCGTGGTCGGTCGGCTCGCGATCGAGCTCCTCGTGGAGCGCCTGGATCGTCCGCCGCAGGACCTCGACCCGGTCGCGCGCCTCGCGGGGGATCCAGTCCTGCTTCCGCAGCTCGTCGATCATCGCCCCGACCACGCGCTTGCGCGCGTACGTCTCGAACCGGACGCCCCGCGCCGGATCGAAGTGCTCGATCGCCCGCACCAGCCCGAGCGTGCCGGCGCTGACCAGATCGTCGGACTCGACGTGCCGCGGAAGCCGCTTCGTGAGCCTCCGCGCCTCCGCGTCGACCATCGGCAGGTGCCGCTCGATGAGGCGGTTTCGGAGCTCGCGACGCCGTGACCGGCGGTAGCGGACCCAGAGGCCGTCTTCCCGATCGCGTCGGTTGCCGTTCCTCGCCATCTCCGCGCCCCTCCCAGAACTCGAGCCGCGAGCGATGATGCGAATCCCAGTGGTGCGAATCAGATTCGAACACTACATCTTGTGTCCTGGGTCCGCACGATACGGACGGACCGCCCTCTTGACAACCCGTTCTTCACTCGACGGCGTGTTTTCGGCTGGACTCGGGCGGGGCGTTCTGAACCGGGCGGACCGCTCGGACTCCGCTCGGATCAACGCGGATCGACGGGGCGCGCGGCGGCGCCGGACCGCCGACGATCGGCGGCGGCGACGAGTCGACCGGTCGACGGGTCGACGCCGATCGAGTGCGCATCTCCCTGGCGATCGCGCTCGCGGAGCACGTGCCCGCGCGCGACGAGCGCATCCCGGACCTCGCGCGACACGGTCGCCTCGACGTCGAGGCGGTCGGGGTAGAGCCCGTGGTGCACGCGCGCTAGCTCGACCGCGTCGCGCGGCGAGAGGCCGTGGTCGAGGACCGCGGTGACGACGCGGAGCACCGTCGACGGGATCGAGCGGCCGCCGGGGCTGCCCGTGACGAGCAGGAGCCGTCCGTCTCGTTCGACGATCGTCGGGCACATCGACGACAGCATCCGCTTCCCGGGCGCGATCGTGTTCGGCGCGGTCCCGATCCTCCCGGCGCGGGTGCTCCGGCCGGGCTGCACGTTGAAGTCGTGCATCTCGTTGTTCAGGACGATCCCCGTGCCGCGGGCGACGATCTTGGCGCCCCACGACTCCTCGAGCGTGGTCGTGTTCGCAGAT
>JBICIB010000462.1:0-4980 GCA_043101415.1 Planctomycetota bacterium JB042
GGCCACCAGTACCAGCCGACCTGCGTCCCCGGCCCGACGTCGAGGATCGCCCCGCCGACCGAGCCGGCCGGCGTCATGTCGGTCGCCGGGCCGCCGTCCTTCGGCCAGAGGAGCGGGTGCGAGAGGGAGCCGTACGTCGCGTCCGGATATGTCCCGGCGCCGCCGATCGTCGTCTCGTCGACGGCGTTCGCGACCGACGAGAGCGCGTTCGGCGGGTGGATCACCGACACCGTCCAATCCGGACCGACGGTCGGCGCGGGCCGCACCGTGACCTCGACCGGATCGGACGCGATCGACCCGCAGGCGTTCGTCACCACGACGTCGTACTCCCCGGCGTCGGCGTCCCCGACGCCGCTCAGGACGAGCGTGGACGAGGTCGACCCGGAGACGAACCCGCCGCCGACGGACGTCCCGTCGGAGAGCGGGATCCCGCCCTTCCGCCACTGGTACGAGAACGGCTCGCCGCCGGCGACCTCGACCGACAGCGATGTCGACAGCCCGGCCCACCCGGTCGTATCGCTCGGCGGATTCGTGAACGTCGGGCACGGCGGCGTGTAGAGGCGCTCGCACGTCGCCGTCCCGAGCCCTCCCATCACCATCAGGTGGTCGTCCGACCGGAGCACCGCCGCGTGCTCCTCCCGCGCGACCGCGAGCGTCGGTCCCGCGCTCCACGTCGTCTGCGTCGCGTCGAGCACCCACGTCGTCGCCAGCGGGCTCCCGTTCGAACCGCCGACCACGTAGATCCGTTCGTCGGAACCGAGGACCGCCCGCGCGCCCGACAGCGGGACCGGCAGATCCGGGACCGCCGAGTCGGACCAGTTCCCGCTCGCGACGGAATAGCGCGCCACGTTCGTCGTCCGCGCGCCGCCGGTCGCGGCGAACCCGCCGATCACCAGGACGTGACCGTGCCCGTCGAACACCGCCGCCGCCTCCGCCACCGGCGTCGGGAGCGGGGAGAGGACCGTCCAGGTGTTCGTCGCTCCGTCGTACCGCTCGACGCGACCGACGTTCGGATCGGACGGCGTCGCCGACGCGCCCGGACCACCGCCGATCGAGTAGAGCCTCCCCTGGTCGTCGGTCGCCCAGGCGAACCCCGTCACCGGCGCCGCCCCGCTCCGCGCGGCGAGCGTGTCCTTCTTCCCCTCGATCGGATCCCAGACGTACGTCTTCCCCTCGTCGTCCCCGATCAGCGCCTCGCCGCCGAACACGACGATCCGACCGAGCGCGTCGACCCCCGCCCCCGCCCCGACGATCGTCCCCTCGACGTTCGCCGACGCCGCCCACACCGCGGCGCCGGACGCCAGAACGTGCGACACGCCGTCCGGGTCCGACGTCGTGAACGGCGGCCCGCCGATGGCGTAGACGTTTCCCTGCGAGACGACGCCGACCGCGTGCGAACGAGCCCCCGCACCGGTCGGGAACGTGGGTGCGGCTTCCCACACCTGAGCTCCGGCGGACGGCATCGAGACGAGCGGGAAGAGGACGAAGAGGAGGTGCGGACCACGTGCGCAGCGAGAGAACATGACACCCTTTCGTTCGGGGAGCGCGAGAACGTGGTCGATCGGCAATCGTCGTGCCGTCGGCGCCGAGCGGCGCCGGGACCGCGAGGACGAAACCCCGTCGACCGCCCGGAGGGTATTCCGAGCGGTCACGACGGCGTCATGAGGGTTTCGTCATCTCCCCGTCATGTCGGCCGACGGGAGCGACCGAGCACGTCGCGCCTCAATCCGGCGTCGGCACGGTCCCCGTCATCCGGACGACGCCGCTCTCGACGTCACGCACCTCGAGCGGACGTCCCCCGAGGTCGTCGACCTTCAGGACGCCGAACGGCAGCGCGTGCCCCTTCTTCGTCTTCACCTTCCAGCTCGCGCGTCCCGACTTCTTCGCCACGAGGGTCGCGGCGAGCTCGAGGGTGCCGCTGGCGGGGTTCTCGATCCAGACCTCGAGCGCCTTCTTCTTCCCCTGCTTCTTCAGCTTCAGGCCGAACTCCTGAGCCCCGGTCTTCCCCTGGCGGCGGACCTTCACCGAGCCCTTGCCGCTCCCGGAGAGGGAATCGGACGCCTTCACGGTCGACGCCCCGAACGTCGGGACGAAGCCGGTGAGGTACGTCTTCCCGTCGTCTCCACGCACCTCGATCGTCCGGCCCGCGAGCGCGGAGAGATCGGTCACGCCGAACGGCAGGCTCTCTCCGTCCTCGGTCTCGAACTCGAGCTTCCACTCGTCCGCGCTCGACGACTTCGACGAGCTCATCGCCCCGACGTCCTGGAGGAGGCCGGAGCCGGCCGGCTCCTCGAGCCAGACGGAGTAGACGACTCCCGGGGCGTCGAGCTCCTCGGCCTCGACCTCGAACTCGAGCTCCGCCCCCTTCTCCTTCAGCTCGACCTTCCCCTTGGCGTCGGGGTCCGGCGGGCTCGGCGGCCGCATCAGCTGGGACTGGATCTTCAGCTTGGGGTCGTCGCCGTCGCCGACGCCGAGCGCCGGAACCACCCCCTCGAGGTAGACCAGTCCGCCGCTCCGCACCTCGATCCGCCGGCCGGTGAGCTCGGACGAGAACGTCACCCCGAACGGGAGCGCGTCGCCGTCCTCGGTGTCGAACTCGAGTTCGAACTCCTCCTCGTCCTCGTCGTCGTCGTCGTCGTCGTCGTCGCCGTCGTCGTCGCCGGACGGATCGGAGGAGCCGGAGTGACTCAGGAAACCGATCGAGAGCAGGTTCCCCGTCCCGACGCCGTCCTCCAGGAACACCTCGTACGTCCCGGACGGATCGAGGTGCTCCGCCTCGACCTCGAACGCCTCCTCGTACTCGTCGTCGTGGTGCTCGATCTCGACCTTCCCCTTGGCGTCGGGATCCGGCGCGCCGGCCGGTCGGACGAGCATCGCCTCGCCCTTCTGTTCCTGGTCGTCCCCCGACGGGAACGCGGCGGGAGCGCAGAGGAGCGCGACGGCGAGGGCGGGCCAGCCGAGGTGGCGGATCATGACGAGGCTCCGTTCGTGCGGGGCGAAGACCGGGTTCGAGTGTTTCCGGTCCGCGCCGCCAGGGCAAGTGACAAGTCCATCATCCTCCCCGCTCCTCCTCCCGATCGACGGCGTCCTGACCGGCGCCGAGGGTCCAGTCGTGGAGCGCCTCGAGGTCGGCCGGACCGAGCCTCGCGTCCCCGTGCATGAAGAGGTAGAGGGCCAGCGGCATCTCCCCCGCCTCGACCTCCTCCCACACCTCTCTCAGCTCGTGCCGCTTCTCCCCGGCGGGCAGCGACGTCCATTCGGAGAAGTTCAGGTGCTCACGCCCGTCGTTCACGTCGCGCGCCACGAGCCAGGAGATCGGCGCGACCTTCGCGTACCACGGCCAGCGGGTCTCGTTGGAGTGGCAGTCGTAGCACGACCGGCGGAGGATGGCGTCGACCGGAGGCGGCGCGTCGACGTCGCCCGACACCGGCGGGTTCTCCCGCTCGACGGGGACGAACTGGAGGGCGACGAGCACCCCCGCCAGGGTCACGATCGCCAGGCGCGACTTCGACACGGCGAAACTCCGGAGCGGGCCGGAGGAAGGGTACCCGCTCCGGACGCCCGCCGATGAAGATGTCGATCGACCTCACCTCAACACCGCCGGCCGGTACGCGACGAGGAACACGAGGACCGGGATCAGGACGATCGCCGGCTGCAGCATCGTCGCCGCCGGGTCGTGCCGGAAGTGGGTCCAGACCGCGCCACAGAGGACGCACGCGAGGAGCGCCGCGCCGAAGAACGCGATCGGAGTGAACAGGAGGAGTGCCGCGCCCGCGACCTGGAGGAGCGCGGTGAGCACGCGGAACCCGTCCGGGTATCCCCAGCGACGGAAGTCGGCGCTCATCTGCGCGTCTCCGGCGAGGTTCTTGATCGCGAGGAAGACGAAGAACGCCGCCACGAGGACGCGGAGCACGAGCAGCGTCGTGAGCAGTCCCTTCGACGCGCCATCAGCCGGGGTGAACGTCCACGCGGACATCGAGTCCCTCCTCGTTGGGGTTCGTTCGCTGGTCCTGCCGCCACGACCGTTCCCCGTCCTCGGGGACGCCCTCCGCGGCGAGCCGCTCCTCGGCGAGCGGTCGGATCCGCGCCGCCTCCTTGCCGAGCGCACGGTCGATCAGCCCCGGGACGACGGCGTTCAGCTTGACGAAGATCCGCTCCGGGACGCCGATCACGACTTCCCTCTCGCCGCGCTCGAGAGCGCGGACGAGCCGCTCGGCGACCTTCCCCGGCGGGTCGAGCTTCATCTTCGTCGCCTCGGCGAGCCGCCCCTGGTCGTCGGTCATCGGCGTCTTCGTCGCGCGCGGCTGGACCAGCGTCACCGTGACCCCCGTCCCCGCGAGTTCGCGCCGCAGCGCCTCGGTGAACCCGCGCAGCGCCGCCTTGGTCGCCGAGTACGCCGCGAAGCACGGGAAGCCGAGCGCGCCGAACACCGACCCGACGAAGACGGCGCGTCCGGCGGCGCGGTCGCGCCACCCCGGGAGGAGCGCCCGCGTGAGGGAGAGCGGAGCGAGGACGTTCACGCGGAACATCCGCTCGACCTCCTCGTCGCGCTCCCGGTCGAACGGCACGAACCGGTTCACGCCGGCCACGAAGACCGCCGCGTCGAGCGGACCGCCCAGTTCGCGACCCGCGAGACCCGCGACCCGGTCGGCGACGCCGGACTCGGCGAGGTCGGCGACGACGACGGCCGCCTCGCCCCCCCGCTCCCGGACCTCGCCGCGCACGACCTCCAGCCGCGCGCGGTCCCGCCCGACCAGGGCCACCCGCGCGCCGCGTCCGCCGAGCGTCCGCGCCACTTCGCGCCCGATGCCGGACGAGGCGCCGGTCAGGAGGATCCGCCGTCCGTCGAGCTTCACGACGCCACCGCCATCCGGCCCGGCGACGTCTCCGGGAGCAGTCCGCGGAAGACGTCGCCGTACAGCCTCGAGAAGACGTGGGCGCAGCGGACGATCCAGTCCTGATCCGCCGGATCCTCGATCC
>JBICIB010000463.1:0-6197 GCA_043101415.1 Planctomycetota bacterium JB042
TCCACTTCGCCGGGATGACCTTCTTGATGACGAGATCGGTCATCGCCTTCCGAATCGTCGCGTACTTCGCCTTCGGATCGTGCTGGGTCGAGATCACGACGGCGTCGACCCGCTTCGGCTTCCCGTCGGCGTACTCGACCGTCACCTGCGACTTGCAGTCCGGGCGGAGCCACGGGAGCTTCCCCGAGAACCGGAGCTTCGACATCTTCTCGACGAGCCGGTGGGAGAACATGATCGGCATCGGCATCAGCTCGGGGGTCTCCCGGCAGGCGTAGCCGAACATCATCCCCTGGTCGCCCGCACCCTGCTCCTTGTGGAGCCCCTCGCCGGCGGTGACGCCCTGCGAGATGTCCGGCGACTGCGAGTGGACCGCGACCAGCACGCCGCAGGTGTCGCCGCTGATGCCGTAGTCGTCGTCCGTGTACCCGATCATGTTGATCGTGTCGCGGGCGATCTGCGCGTAGTCGACGATCGCCTTCGTGGTGATCTCGCCCGAGACCACGCAGAGGCCCGTGGTCACGAGCGTCTCGCACGCGACCCGAGAGTTCGGGTCCTGCGCGAGGAGGGCGTCCAAGATCGCGTCGGACACCTGGTCCGAGACCTTGTCGGGGTGCCCCATCCCGACCGACTCCGAGGTGAAGAGGTGGCGTTCCGCCATGAAGGCTCCTTCCTATCCTGTCCTGTCCGTCCCGTCGGGGACTGCGACCCCGCGCCGGGGGCCCTGGTGCTCATCCATCGACAGGGGGCTCCGCTCGACGCGAGCGATGGTCCCTGATCCATCGAATCGTTCGTTCGGCCGCGCCCCGCGCCCCGTCGAGGGCGCGCCGCGCGGCGTCGGCCGCCGCCGGTCCCCCTTCGCCGAGCCACTCGCGCAGCGCGGGGAGGAGCGCGTCGTCGTCGCGGACCACCCGGAGCGCCCCCGCCGCCTCCAGCCAGAGGACGTCGGAACGGACGTTTCCGTGGTGAGCCCCGATCAAGGTCGGCGCCCCGGCCAGCACCGGCTCGAACACGTTGTGTCCGCCGATCCCGGCCACCAGCGACCCGCCGACGATCGCGAGATCGGCGGCGGCGTAGAGGTCGGCCAGCTCGCCCATCGTGTCGACCACGATCGTCGTGGCGGGCGGGCCTTCCTCCCGGCGCAGGCGGGTCAGCCTGACCGGAGCCAGCCCGGCATCTTGGAGTTTTCGTTCCGCATCCGCAAGCCGCTCTCCATGACGCGGCGCGACGAGCAGGCGCACGGGGGGGCCGGGGTCGCCGGCGAGCGCGGCGACGGCCCGGCCGATGCGGGCCTCCTCCCCGGGGTGCGTGCTCCCGGCGACGACGACCCGGTCGGCGGCGCCGAAGCGGAGCCTCCGCCGGACCTCGTCCCGGGTCGGCGCCCCGTCCCGGCGGACCTCGACCTTCAGGTTCCCGGTGACCGCCACCCGCTCCTCCGGGACCTCGAGCGAGCGGACCCGCGCGGCGATCTCGTCGTTCTGCACCGCCCAGGCCGCGACGCGTTCGACGCCGAGGAGCCGTCGGACCCACGGGCGCCCCAGTCGGCGCGCCGAACGTTCCCCGACCCGACCGTTCGCCACCGCCACCGTCACGCCCCGATCGGCCGCCGCGTGGACCAGGTTCGGCCAGAGCTCGAGCTCGACCAGGACGAGCACCTCCGGGTCGACCCGCCCGAGGGCCCGGGAGACGCACCAGGAGACGTCGATCGGGAGGACGAAGCAGGGGAGGTCCGCCGCCCGGCGCCTCGCGACGTCGACGCCGGCGGTCGTGGTCGAGGAGAGGACGAAGTCGGCCTCCGGCTCGGCGCTCCGCCAGGCGTCGACGAGGGCCGTCACCGCCGTCATCTCGCCCGCGGAGGCGCCGTGCACCCAGATCCGACGGCGCTCGCCGCGCGGGGGAGGGAGGCGGAGGGTCAGGCGCTCGGAGAGCCCGCGCCGCCACCGGTCGCGCAGGGCGACCCGGACGAGCAGGAGCGGGGAGAGGAGGGCCAGACCGACGAGGAGGAGGGCGTCGACCGCCCGCAGGAGCGCGCGGGGCGCCGGAGCGCTCATCCCCCGTACTTCGGGTAGCAGCACTTCTTGTACTTCTTGCCGCTCCCGCAGGGGCAGTCGTCGTTCCGGCCGACGCGCAGCGCGTCGCGCTTGATCGGGCGGGCGGGCCCGCGCGACCGGCCGGCGTTGCGCGCCGCCGCGTCGCGCCGGAGCTGCTCGCGGCGCATCCGCTTGGCCGCCTCGGCGCCGTCCGGCGCGCCGCCCGCCGCGCCCGGTCCGGCCGGCGGAGCCCCCGGCCCCGGACCGGCCGCGCCGCGCGGGGCGGCGTCGGCGGCCCACCGCTGGTCGAGGCGGCTCTCGTCCTCCTCCTGCACCTGGATGCGGAAGATCAGGCCGGTCACCTCGTCCTCGACCTGGCCCATGAGCCGCTGGTAGTTCTCGAACCCCTCGCGCTTGTACTCCGACTTCGGGTCGACCTGCGCGTACGACCGGAGGCCGACCGACTCGCGGAGCTGCTGCATCGCGTGGAGGTGGTCCTTCCACTTCGAGTCGATGACGTTCAGGAGGAGGAAGCGCTCGATCTCGCGCATCTTCTCCGCGCCGACCTTCTCCTCGCGCTCCTCGTACGCCTCGGAGACGATGCGGTTCGCCTCGTCGCGGACGACGTCGCGGTCCTTCCCCTCGAACGTCTCGGCGGTCGACTCGACGCCGAACGCCTGGTGGAGGCGGGTGGCGAACTCGCCGAGCTCCCAGTCCTTCTGGCTCTCGCCGAGGTAGGTGTCCATGTGCCGCTCGACGACGGCGGACGCCATGTCGAGGATCCGCTCCTTCAGCTCGATCCCCTCGAGGATCTCCTGGCGCAGCGTGTAGATCGTCTTCCGCTGCTTGTCCATCACCTCGTCGTACTCGAGGACGGACTTGCGGATCTCGAAGTTCCGCTGCTCGACGCGCTTCTGCGCCTTCTCGATGCCGCGCGACACCATCGGCGACTCGATCTCCTGCCCGAAGATCATGCCGAGACGCTTCAGCATCCCGGTGACCCAGTCGCGGGCGAAGATCCGCATCAGGTCGTCCTCGAGGGAGAGGAAGAACCGCGTCGAGCCCGGGTCGCCCTGGCGGCCGGCGCGGCCGCGGAGCTGATTGTCGATGCGCCGCGCCTCGTGGCGCTCGGAGCCGATGATGTGGAGCCCGCCGGCGGCGAGGACGCGCTCCTTCGCCTCGTTGCACGCCGCGCGGTGCTTCTCGAGGGCGGCCCGGAACGTCTCCTCGTCCGCCTCCTTCCCGACCTCCGCGCGCGCGAGCGCCTCGGGGTTGCCGCCGAGCAGGATGTCGGTGCCGCGGCCGGCCATGTTCGTGGCGATCGTCACCGCGCCCGGCGCGCCGGCCTGGGCCACGATCTCGGCCTCGCTCTTGTGGAACTTCGCGTTCAGCACGTTGTGCTGCACGCCGTTCTTCACCCGCTGGCAGACGTGCGCGTACCGGGCGACCTGGTCGATGTGCCAGGCGAAGTCCTCCTTCTCGGCCGCGGCGTGGATCGCGTCGGCGATCTCGCGGGCCCGCGCCACGTCCATGAACGCCGGGCGGGCGAACATGTCGCGGATCTCCTTCTCGCGCTCCTCCGGCATCCAGTCCGGACGCTTCTTGCAGACCTTGTCGAGCTCCTCGGCCGCCGTCTCGCAGACCTTGGCGAGGTACTTCGCCATGTGCTGCGGGTCGGAGAGGACCTGCGAGATCCGCTCGGACTTCTGGATCGAGATCGTGCCGACGAGGATCGGCCGCCCCTCGTCGGTCTTCTCGACGATGTCGCGCGCGATCGCCGCGTACTTCTCCATCTCGGTGAGATAGATGAGGTCCTGGTGGTCCTCGCGGACCTTCGGCTTGTTGGTCGGGACCTGCGCGACGTCGAGCTTGTAGATGTTCGAGAACTCGCCCGCCTCGGTCAGCGCGGTGCCGGTCATCCCGGCGAGCTTCTCGTACAGGCGGAAGTAGTTCTGGAAGGTGATCGTCGCGAGGGTCTGGTGCTCCTCGCGGATGCGCAGCCCCTCCTTCGCCTCGACCGCCTGGTGCAGGCCGTCCGACCACCGCCGCCCCGCCATGAGGCGGCCGGTGAACTCGTCGACGATGATGATCCCGGGCTGCCCGTCGTCGTCCTCCTTGACGACGTACTCCTTGTCGCGCTTGTACAGGTGGTGCGCGCGGAGCGCGGTCTCGATGTGGTGCGGCCACTCCATGTTGGCGCCGGTGTAGAACGAGTCGACGCCGGCGAGCTTCTGCGCCCGCTCGATCCCGTCCTCGGTCAGGATGCACTGGTGCTCCTTCTCCTTCACCTCGAAGTCGGGGCCCGGCTTGAGCTGCCGCGCGATCTGGTCGGCGCGGTAGTACTTGTCGGTCGAGGTGTCGGGGAGCCCGCTGATGATCAGCGGCGTGCGCGCCTCGTCGATCAGGATCGAGTCGACCTCGTCGACGATGGCGTAGTAGAGGTTCTTCTGCACCTGGTCCGACGCGCGCGACTTCATGTTGTCGCGCAGGTAGTCGAACCCGAACTCGTTGTTCGTGCCGTAGGTGATGTCCGCCGCGTAGAGCGGGTGACGGAGCGACGGGTTCATCGACGACTGGATGGCGCCGACGGAGAGGCCGAGGGTCTCGTAGACCGGTCGCATCCAGTCGCTGTCGCGCTTCGCCAGGTAGTCGTTGACGGTGATGACGTAGACGCCCCGCTGCACCAGGGCGTTCAGGTACGCCGGCGCGGTCGCGACGAGCGTCTTCCCCTCGCCGGTCGACATCTCCGCGATCATCCCGCGGTGGAGGACGATCCCGCCCATCATCTGGACGTCGAAGTGGCGCATCCCGAGGGCGCGCTTCCCCGCCTCGCGGACGCACGCGAACGCCTCGGGGAGGAGGTCGTCGAGCGGCGCCCCCTGCTCCAGCCGCTCGCGGAACTCGACGGTCTTCCGCTTCAGGTCGTCCGGCGAGAGCGACTCGGTCGCCGGCTCGAGCTCGGCGATGCGCGATACGAGCGGCTGCAGCTCGCGGACCACGCGGGTGTTCCGGCTGCCGAACAGCCCCTTCAGCGCCTGCCCGGTGCCGAGCGAGACGCGGTCGATCATGTCGCCGAGCTTCTGGAGGAATTCCGGGGTCTCTGCCATCGGTGCGGGCCGCCTTCGAGGCCGGCGACGCCGGGACCGTGGATCGTCCCCTCGCCGAGCGTTTCATCGGACTTGAACGGAACCCTCGAAGCTAGCGGTCGTTGAGCCCGCTGTCAACGCGAGCGCCCTCCGGCGCCCCGGTCAGGAGGACGGGTTCCGCTCGAGCTGGAGGTCGAGAAAGCGGAAGAGCTCGTCGGCGCGGAACGGCTTCACCAGGAACCCGGTCCCCGCCTCCGCCTGCGCGAGCGGCACCGCCCCCGCCGTCATCAGCAGCACCGGGAGCCGGTGGCACGTCGGATCGTCGCGCAGCGCCTTCATCGCCTCGATGCCGCTCATCCTCGGCATCTCGACGTCCATCAGCACGAGCGCGTGGCGGGCCGGGTCCGCCTTGCCGACCGCCTCGCGACCGTCGCACGCCAGGTCGACGTCGTACCCCTTCACGTCGAGGAGTCGCTCGACGGTCTCCTGGATCGAGGGGTCGTCCTCGACCAGCAGGATCCGGATCCCCTTCCGCGGCTCGGGCTCGACCGGCGTCCCCTCGGAGAGCCCCTTCAGGTTGACCGTCGTCGGCAGCGCCGCCCCCTCCCACGACGCCTCGATCGCCTGCTTCAGCTCGCGGTTGAACGCCATCAGCCGCGCCAGCGCGGGGTCCCCGGCCGACTCGAACATCTGGTCGTGCGTGTCGACGGTCAGGAAGAACTCGTCCCGGTAGAGATACTCGAGCAGCCGGAGCTTCATGAACCGGTACCGGGCGTTCCCGAGCCGCAGCGCGAAGCACCGCACGCCGCTCGGACTGCTCTCGTCGAGGAAGAGGTCGAGGTGGGAGGAGACCGGGTCGGACGGCGGGAGCGAGGCCCAGTCGGGGATCGGGAGGGACGCGGGGCGCGGGGCGTCGACGTACGCGAGCTCGAGATACAGCTCGACGGCTCGCCTGAGCCGGGACAGCGTCATCTCCTCGAGGCGCATGTCGGACTCCGTGATCTCGGACGCGGCGACTCGGCCGAACTGCCGTCCCGGAACCACGTTGGATTATCGCGAGTCGCTCCCCCGGCGACATCCCCTG
>JBICIB010000464.1:0-2601 GCA_043101415.1 Planctomycetota bacterium JB042
ATACGCGGAGCTGCGGGAGCTCGCCGGAGCGCTGATGGCGGCGGAGCCTCGGGCGCACACGCTGCAGCCGACGGCCCTGGTGCACGAGGCCTGGCTCCGGCTCGGTTCCGCGACGGAGCGCGGGGCGGGCGATTCGGACCGAGCGTACTTCCTCGGAGCGGCCGCGCGTGCGATGCGCCGGATCCTCGTCGACCACGCGCGCGGAAAGAAGGCCGCGAAACGCGGCGGCGGGCGCGAGAGCGCTCCCCTCGAGGCGGTCGACCTGATCGCCCGCACGATCCCGGTCGACGTGCTCTCGCTGAACGCGACGCTCGAGCGGCTCGCGGAGACCGACCGGCAGCTCGCGCGGATCGTCGAGCTCCGTTACTTCGCCGGACTCACCCTCGACGAGACCGCGGCCGCGCTCGGTTTGACGGCGCGCCAGGTCGACCGGGCCTGGACGCTCGCTCGAGGGTGGCTGCACCGCGAGCTCCGTCGAGGGACGGGGGAAGCATGACGGCTCCTCGCCGCGACGGGCCGGACGGCGACCGCGCGGCGCGCGCGTTCGAGGAGGTCCGGGTCGTGTTCGAGCGGGCGCTGGACGTCGCGGAAGGCGACCGGCCCGCGTTCCTCGACCGCGAGTGCGCCGGACGGCCCGCCGTGCGAAGGGAGGTCGACGAACTGCTCGAGGCGTCCGACGCGTCGCGCCCGCTCGAGCCGGCGACGGGAGACGACGCACTCCCGTCGGTCGCGCGGCGGCTGGCCGCTCCCGAGGTCTCGGAGACCCGCGTCGGCCGATACCGGCTCGGCCGAGTGCTCGCGTCGGGCGGCATGGGCGTCGTCTTCGAGGCGACGCAGGACCGTCCCCGCCGCCCGGTCGCGGTGAAGATGATGCGGACGGGACTCGAGACTCCGGACGGCGCGCGGCGATTCCGCGACGAGGCCGAGATCCTCGCGCGCCTCCGTCACCCGGGGATCGCGCAGGTCTACGAGAGCGGAGTGCACGTCGCGGCCGACCCGGACGGTGTCACGCGCGAGCTCCCGTGGTTCGCGATGGAGCTGGTGGAGGGCGCGCGGACGATCGTCCGGTACGCGGCCGACGCGGGACCCTCGACGGAGGAGCGCATCGAACTCTTCCTTCGCGTCTGCGACGCGGTCCAGCACGGGCACCAGCGCGGCGTCCTCCACCGCGACCTGAAGCCGGAGAACATCCTCGTCGACGGCGCGGGGAACCCGAAGGTGATCGACTTCGGCGTCGCCCGCGCCGCCGTCCGCGGTCCGGCGGCGAGCGCGCTCCACACGCGCACCGGACAGGTCGTCGGCACGTTGCAGTACATGGCCCCCGAGCAGATGTCGGACGACCCCGCCGGCGTGGACGTGCGGACCGACGTCCACGCGCTCGGGCTCGTCCTCTTCGAGCTTCTGACGGGGACGCACGCCTTCGACTTCTCCGGCAAGGCGATCCACGAGATCGCGCTCGCGCTCCGCACGGTCCCCCCCCGCCGCCTCCGGTCGATCGACCCGGGGCTCGCCGACGACCTGCAGATCGTCGTCGACACGGCGCTCGCGAAAGACCCAGACCGTCGCTACGCCTCGGTGGCGCAGCTCGCGGACGACCTCCGCCGCTTCCTGGCCCGCGAGCCGCTCGCCGCGCGCCCGCCGAGCGTGGCGTACCAGGCGAAGCTCTTCGCGCGCCGGAACCGGGCCCTGGTCGTCTCGTGCGCGGCGATCTTCGTCACCTCCGTCGTCGCGACCGTCGTGAGCGTCCGTTCCGCCGTCCGATCGGCCGCGGCGGAGCGGATCGCGAGCGACCAGCGCGCGCGGGCCGAGGATCTGCTCGCCCTGCTCCTCGAAGACTCCGTCGACTCGCTCGTGGACATCGAGCCGCGGCTGGCCGCGGTCGAGGGGACCTCCGAGGTCCGGCGAGACCTGCTCCGCCGCGCCGTCGACCGGCTCGCGACGCTCGAGCGCCGCGCCGGAGACGGAGTCGAGGTCCTGCTGCTCCTGGCGCGCGCCTACCGGCGGCTCGGAGACCTCGAAGGGAATCCGCAGACGCGGAGCCTCGGCGACCTCGACGCCTGGCGCGCCGCGATCGACCGCGCGGACGCGGTCGCCACCCGCCTCTCCCGGGCGCACCCGGGCGATCCGCGCGTCGGGCTGGAGCTCGGCCGCGTGAGGTTGTCGCGGGCGGCGCTCGCGGAGACCGCCGGCGACCGCGACGGCGCGATCGACCTCTACCGCGCCGGAATCACGGCGCTGACCGGCGCCGCCGGCGACGGCCCGCTCGCGGTCGACGTCGACCTCTCGAAGGCGTACGGACACCTCGTGACGGCGCTCGCGCTGTCCGGTCGGAACGAGGAGGCAACCGCCGAGGCCGAGGCCCGGATCGCGGTGACACGCCGCGCCCTGGCCGCCGCGCCCGACGACGTCGACCGACTCGGCAACCACGCGGTCTCGACCGGGCTGCTCGGCATGATGCGCGTCCAGCGGGGCGACCACGAGGGCGCGCTCGCGCTGCTCGAGGAGGCGGCCGCCACGCAGGCCGAACTGTACCGCCGGAAGGGGCGGACGGCCGAGCGCTACCACCGGATCAAGTTGGAGCTGGCCCGGGCCCAGCCGCGC
>JBICIB010000465.1:0-5318 GCA_043101415.1 Planctomycetota bacterium JB042
CCGGTGCATGTCGATCCTCCTGGCGGCCATGGCGTCCTCCTGACGGCTGCGTCGAGCCGCGAAGGATGCCGGGTCGATGACCGCCCGGAGCTCGGGTCCCTACGTCCAGGGCCTGGACTCAGGTGGACCAGCTTGGCCGAACTGGGGTGGACCAGCTTGGCCGAACCGGGGTGGACCAGCTTGGGCGATCTCAGGGTGGACTTGATACCCCGGTCTGTGACACCTCCTGACGAATGCGCGTCGGCGAATGCCGGCCCGTTGGGACGGTGACGACCTAGACGTCTTGCTTGCGTGCCCCGAGGATTCGTTCCGAGTCAAGGACCCGCAGGGCGGACAAGACTGGCCCAAACCGTTCGATCAGTCCATCGCTCCGGTTCATGCGGCCCGACTTGGTGGGCATCCGGACTTCTACGGACCTCGTGATCGCGAGTATGTGTTGGGGGAGTTCCGGAGGCTTGCTCCTCGCTACGCACTGGCCGTGATTGGTGCCTCTCACCAGCACTGGATCCGATCGGAAGCGACTGGGATCGACTGCGAGCACACGGTTCTACGTCGCGTGCTTGCTGGTGATCTTCAGTTCGAGGACGCCGAGCTACGCGACGCGGAGGCGGTGCTGCGAATGATCGAGACCAAGTGGGTGAGTATGCCTAAGACTGCGTTGCCCGCTGGAATTGTCGAGGAACCGCGTGCTCCCTCGCCGCGACGGCGACGGCAGAAGGGCCTCACCGACACTCGCATCATGGTCGCGATGCAGCGACTCGCCGCGGAACATGGCGACTTCTCTGCCAGCGAGGTGGCCGAGCATGCTGGTTGCTCTGCGACGCGCGTGAAGTCATCTAATGAATGGAAGGCGGTCATGAGTAAGCGCAAGCAAGCGGGTCGGCACGGGCCGCGTCGAGCACGACCGAAGGAGATTCCGTTCGGGAAGGACCCTAAGCAGCCCGTGAAGGGAGCCAAGAAGCCGTCGGTCTGCTGAACGGTCGGTGAAATGGTCGGTAACTAACCGACCGTTGAAATGTCGATTCAGGGGCTCAGGACACCACTATCGGGCAGTTGGGTCTCAGAACCGACCGTCCCGGAGAGGGGTGAGAGGAATGGTCCTCTCCCGACCTCACCGGAGACGATGATGAGTTCTCTGCCTTCCACGGGGCTTCTCACGGCGCAGGACATCGCCGAGGAGCTGGGCGTGCCCCGCCACCGTGTGAACTACGTCCTTCGCGCCCGCCGACGCGACGTCCCGCCCGCCATCCTGGCGGCGAAGACCCGGCTTTACCTTCCGGGCGTGGTCCCGATGGTCCGAGCGATCATACACGGAATGGACGCTCGCCGAAGCGGTTTCAGCCTGGGCGACAACAACCGGAAGGGGGGCGACCGATGACGCGCTCCTCGGCCGGCCCCGACTCGGCTGTCTCGACCCGCCTCGTGGAGCCGCTCCTGACGACGAAGGGGGTGGCGTCCATCCTCGGAGTCTCGCCGCGGACCGTGTGGGCGCTCCTGTGCTCCGGAGCGATCCGGTCCGTCCGGATCGGCGAGCGGTCCGTCCGGGTGCGCCCGGAGGACCTCCGCACCTACCTCGCGCGCCAGGCGAAGGGGGGGCGGCGATGAGCGGGACCAAGAAGCGGAAGCCCTTCGATCTCGAACACTGGGACGACGTCCTGAAGAGTCCCACGCCGGGCTATATCGTCGACGATCTGATTCCGGAATCGAGCACGGTCGTGGTGCTGGGGCGCTGGAAGACCGGCAAGACGTTTCTGGGTCTCGGCGCGGCATTCGCCTGCGTCGCAGGGCTGCCTTTCCTCGGGCGGTCTACGCGGCCGGGGCCGGTGATCTACGTGCACGCCGAGGGGACGGCTCAGGTCCGGAAGCGGCTCCTCGCGCTCAGCCGGTTCCACGGGATCGAGACCAACGATGGACTCTACATCGTGCGTCGTCCTGTTCGTCTGCTCGACGACGAGCATGACGCACACCTGCGGGCGTCGATTCGCTCCATGCCAAGGAAGCCGACGATCATCTTCTTCGACACGTTCGCGCGGTGCATCCTCCCGGCCAACGAGAACGACAACTGCGAGGTGAACGGGTTCGTCGATCGGGTGGAGGCGCTGAGAAGCGACTTCGGTTGCTCGGTCGTGCTCGTCCACCATCCGGGCCATGGTGATTCGAGCCAGCCCCGAGGCGCGTCGTCGATCCTCGCGTCCGCCGACGCCGTCCTCCGCCTCGAGCCGAACGGACCGGAGAAGGACGGGCGTCTAGACCTCGTCTGCGGTTTCCTGAAGGACGGGGAGCCGTTCGAGCCGATCGGCGTCCGCCGGGAGGTGATCCACCTCGGCCCGGACGAGCGTGGTCGCCAGCAGTCGTCGTGCGTGATCGTCGAGAGCGACCATGCCCCGAAGGGAAGTACGTCCCTGATCGACCGCATCCTCGACGGCGTCCGTGAGAACCCCAGAATCACGACCAAGGACCTCGCCGAGTTCCTGGGGACGACCGAGAGCAACTTGCGGAACAAGCTTCCCGACCTCGTCAGGGAAGGGAAGCTGATCGCGGAGGGAGACCGGCCGAAGCAGTACCGCCGGCCGGAGTGATGGTGCCCCGAGAGTGAGTGTCCGTCCGTCCCCTTCTCTAAGGGGACGGACGGTCACTCACGGCACCTCGGGTGCCGACCTGCTCGAAACCAAGCCTTGCTTTGCACGTCGTATCAAGCTACCCTCCGTCCGTTCGAACGAGAGGAAGACCGATGCCGAAGAAGCTCCTCGTCTCCGAACAGGCGCGCCGCGCCGTCCTGGGCTCGGACCTCTCGCGGTACGAGATCGCCAAGCGGGCCGGGCTCCGGGAATCGGTCCTGACCCGCTTCGTTCACGGCGGACACGTCACCACCGCGACGCTCGACGCTCTCCAGCCGGTCCTCGGCCTGACCCTCACGACGAAGCGGAAGGGAGCCTGACCGATGGTCTCGATCTACCGGAAACAGGGACGGACGAACTGGACGATCGCGTGGTTCGACCACGACGGGAAGCGGCGGACGCGCTCGGCCGGGACGACCGACAAGCGCGCGGCGGAGCGACTGGCGCGGAAGCTCGAAGCCGACGCGGTCCTCCGCCGGGACGGGGTGGTCGACGCGAAGGCGGACGCGCTGGCGAGGGAAGCGCGCCGGCCGATCGGGGAGCACGTCCAGGACTTCGTCCAGGACGTCCGGGCTCGCGCCCGGACCGAGAAGCACGCAAAGGACCGGGAGACGTGCCTGAACCGCGTCCTCGACCGCTCGGGCGTGGATCGCCTCTCGGATCTGACGAGTGATCGGGTCCAGGGGGCGCTCGCGGCGCTCCGGGACGCGCCGAAGACCGAGAAGAAGCCGCCGCTCTCGCCGACGACGCTGAACCGCTACGCATCGGCGGCGCGAGCGTTCACCCGGTGGGCCGTCCGGAACGGCCGGCTCGACCGCGACCCGCTCGCCGACCTCTCCCGGTACAACCCCGACGCCGACCGGCGTCGGGTCCGGCGTGACCTCACGCCGGACGAGCTGGCGAAGCTCCTGCGGGCGGCGGAGAGCGGCCCCAGGCGGCTCGGGCTCTCGGGTCCGGACCGGGCGATGATGTACGCGCTCGCGGCCGGCACCGGGCTCCGGGCCGGGGAGATCGCGAGCTTGACGCCGGAGTCGTTCGACCTGAACGCCGATCCGCCGACCGTCACGGTCCGGGGCGCGTACTCGAAACACCGGCGGGAGGACGTCCAGCCGATGCGGCGGGACCTCGCCGAGAGGCTCCGTCCGTGGCTCCTGGGGCGCGTCCTGCGGGCTCCGGTGTTCGACGCGCCCCGCTTGTCGGAGAAGACCGCGAAGCTCATCCACGCCGACCTGACGGCCGCTGGCGTGCCGTACGAGGACGAGGACGGTCGGGTCGCCGACTTCCACGCGCTCCGGGTGTCGTTCGTGTCGGCGGTGGTGCGGGCCGGGGCGTCGCCGAAGGAGGCGCAGACGCTCGCGCGGCACGCGGACCCGAGCCTGACGTTCAAGGTCTACGCGAAGACGCGGATGCACGACCTGAGCCGCGCGCTCGAAGCCCTGCCGGGCGCACCGGCGGAAGGCGACCGGATGCAAGCCACCGGGACGGCCGGGGAGAGGGTGCACAGACGGCAGCAGTTGCAGCACGATCCGTCGCGTCCGGCTGCGGCGCGCTGCGAGTCGACCGGGAAGCCGAGCGCGAGCGCGACCGACGCAACTCCCGCGCGGCGCGCGCCCGGTGCGACGTCGTACGTCCCGCTGCGACGAAGGAAGGTGGCACGCCCGGAAGGACTCGAACCCTCGACCTGCGGATTAGAAATCCGCCGCTCTATCCAGTTGAGCTACGGGCGCTCGCCGGAGAGAGTCTAGCAAGCGGCGGGGAGGGGCCGCGGGCGTTTCGGGTCACGGGGTGCGGCGGGCCCACTCGGGGAAGCGGCCTTCGAACTCGGCGAAGAGGCGCCGGGACTCGACGGCTCTTCCGAGGTCGTTCAGGCGGCGGGCCTCGAGAAGGAGCGCGGGCGGCGTGCCGGCGGCGCGGGCGATGACCTCGACGGCCCCCTCCCGGGCGAACGGCGTGAGCGCGTCGCCGAGGGCGCGGAGCGCCTGCCGCGCATCCGGCGTCGGGCCGAGGAACCGCGCCGCGTCCGCGGCGTCACCGAGCAGCCGGAGCGCGTGCCCGGCCCGCCCGACCTCGTTCAACGCCGTCGCGACCTCGCAGAGCCGGACCACCCGCTGCGCCGGTCCCCCGATGAAGAAGAGCGCCTGCTCCAGGGCCTCGTCCATCGCCCGCCAGTCGCCGAGTTCGAGGTGCGCGTCGACCAGCCCGTCGAACACGAGCGCGACGTACTCCTTCTCGGCCACGATCCCGTACACGACGTCGAGCGCGCTCTCGAACGCCCGTACCGCTCCCGCCGGATCGCCCGCGGCGAGGAGTCCCTGGCCCCGCTCCATGCGGACGCCCGCCTCGCCGGCGACGCCCTCGACGACGGCGAGCTCGGCGGACGACGCGCCGCGCGGTCCCTCGCCCTCCCGCCCCGCCTCCTGACGGTCGAGCCAGAGGCGCAGGTACGTCATCGGCAGCCACGTCGTCCCGCTCTTCCGCTCGAACTCGTCGATCACCGCTCGCGCCTCGTCGAACCGGTCGAGGAATCCGTACCCCTTCACCAGGACCATCGCGATCCGGCGCGCGGTCACGAGGTCCCGGTCCGCCAGCTCCGCGCGCATGACGTCGCGGTTCCGCGCCAGCAGGAGCGACAGGCGGATCGAGCCGCCCATCTCCTCGATCTCGATCGACCGGTCCCGATCCGCCGGGTCCGGGACCTCC
>JBICIB010000466.1:0-5501 GCA_043101415.1 Planctomycetota bacterium JB042
CGGCTCGGCGTCGATCGGGTCGGAGTTCCTCGCGTTCAACGTCTACGACGAGCAAGGGCCGTCGAACCGGCTCGCCGTCGCGAACCTCGCCGGCTTCGACCCGGCGGCGACGGCGACCGGATCCTGTTCGAAGCGGACGTCGACGTTCCAGGCGCTCCCGACCGGGGGGCCGGGCGGGCCGGTCCTCTCGAGCGCGATCCCCGAGTCGCCCCGCTCGGCCGGCAAGCTCGACGCGCTCTCGACCGCGCTCCTCTCGAACCCGACCTGGATCGCGTCGACGAACCACGCGACGACACTCGCCGGCAACAACATCCCGTACTTCCCGACTCCGTCGGCGAACGGCGGCTCGAACGCGGCCGGGAGCGTCGGCGGCTTCGTCCTTCCGATCCCGCCGCTGCCGTCCCTGCCGGGGGTCGAGCTCTACTTCTGGAGCCTCAACGTCGACCCGACGAACGCGTTCCTCGACCCGATCGCCGGGGAGGGGCACAAGCTGACGAACGGCTACCCGGTCCTGCTGTTCCCCTGAGGTGCGACGGCGCTTGATCGGGGGGCGGAGGCGCGGTCGACTCGGCGCCTCATGTCGACGCCGCGCCGCCCCACCGATGTCTCCGACGTGCTCGTGATCGGCGCAGGCGCGGCCGGGACGATGGCCGCGATCGCGGCGCGCGGCGCGGTCGACGATCGGGGCGAGGCGACCGAGGTCCCGGGCGACGCGCCGTCGGTCCGGCTGCTCGACGGCGCGCCGAAGATCGGCCTGAAGATCCTCGTCTCGGGCGGCGGGCGGTGCAACGTCACGAACGAGGCGGTCGACGAGCGCGACTACGAGAGCGACGCGCCGAAGGTCGTCCGGGGCACGCTGCGCGGCTTCCCCCCGGCGGCGGTCCGGACGTTCTTCGCGTCGCGCGGATGCCCGCTCTACGCCGAACCGCTCGGGAAGCTCTTCCCGACGACCGACCGCGCGCGGGACGTGCTGGCGACGCTCCTCGAGGCGACGGAGCGGAGCGGGGCGGCCCTCGAGCGGGACGCGCGCGTGGTCGACGTCGAGCGGGACGCGGACCGGTTCGTCGCGCGCACCGACGACGGCCGCGAGTTCCCGTGCCGCCGCCTGATCGTCGCCACCGGCGGGAAGAGCCTGCCGCGGACCGGGTCGCGCGGGTTCGGCTTCGAGCTCGCGGCGCGCCTCGGCCACGCCGTCGTGGCGCCCCTCCCGGCGCTGACGCCGCTCTTCCTCGGAGACGACTCCCCGCTCGCGTCGCTCGCCGGCGTGACCGTCCCCGCGACGCTCTCGCTCGTCCCGCGCGGCGCGCCGCCCGAACAGGTCGGGGGCCGGCGGTTCCGGCCGCTCGCCCGCGCGGCGGGGAGCCTGCTGGTCACGCATCGCGGAGCGTCCGGGCCGGCGGCGCTCGACGTCAGCGGCGCGGTCGGCCGCGCGCTCGAGGACGGCACGCCGGTCACGCTCGAGGCGGACTTCGTCGGCCTCGCCCTCGGCGACTCTCCGTGGTCCCCGTTCCGCGACGCCCGGAAGCCGCCTGGCGCGTCGCTCCCTCCGGCGGCCGGACTCCGGCCCGTCGACGAGGAGACGTTCCGGGCCGCGTTCGCCGCGCTCGTCGCCTCGGACCCCCGCCGGAGCCTCGGCGTCCTCGTCGCGCGCCTCCTCCCCCGGTCGCTCGGCGACGCGCTCCTCCGCCGCGGAGGGCTCGATCCCGGCGCCCCGCCCCCCGAGCCGTCGGACCCCGCGCGCGCGGCCCGCCTGCACCGGGCGCTGGCCCACGCCGACCTCCGCGTCGTCGGGACGGACGGCTTCGACAAGGCCGAGGTGACGGCCGGCGGGGTCCCCCTCCGCGAGCTGCACCGGACCACGCTGGAGAGCCGCCTCGTCCCCGGCCTCCACTTCTGCGGGGAGGTCGCCCACTGCACCGGCCGCCTCGGAGGGTTCAACTTCCAGTGGGCCTGGTCGAGCGGGTTCGCCGCGGGCCGCGCCGCCGCCCGGCGACCCTGACGGCTTCGGTGGGGAGAACCGGCGGATCTCGCGCCGGGCCGAGGCGGAACCGGGTTACCCTGCCCGGTTCGCGATTCACCTCAGGAGGACACACGTGGGATTCCGCCTTCTCGCTCTCTCGACCCTCTCCCTCGCCCTGTTCGCCGGCTCGGCGCACGCCCAGTTCGACGACCAGTGGGCGAGCTTCGTGAAGGACAACTCGCTGCTCGGCCCGAACCCGACGGCGATCTCCTCGATCAACGAGGAGACCGACCTCGCCTGGGGCGACCTCGACCAGGACGGATTCGTCGACGTCGTCGTCGTCCGGAAGCAGCCGTTCACGACCTCGGGAAAGCGGCGCAACATGCTGCTGATGAACGAGAACGGCGTGTTGAACGACCGGACCGGGGTCTACGCGCTGGCCTCGGACGTCGCCGGGGACTTCGGGTTCGCCACCCCGACGAACGACCGCGACGTCGAGATCGCCGACCTGAACGGCGACGGCTATCCCGAGGTCGTCACCGCCGCCGACCTGAGCCCGTCCGACCCGAAGCACATCAGCCACCCGCGCGTCTACCTGAACCTCGGCGACGACGTCTCCGGCCAGTGGCAGGGTCTCCGGTACGAGGACGCGCGCGTCCCCCAGCTCCTGCACCTGGTCTCCGGGATCTCGGTCAGCCCGCGCTTCACGGCCGTCACGTCGGGCGACGTCGACGGCGACGGGGACGCCGACCTCTACTTCGGCGACCAGGACACGGGCGGCGGCCACAGCGCGGCGAACGACTCGGACGACCGGCTGCTGATCAACGACGGCAACGGCTTCTTCACCGACCAGAGCCTCGCCCGGATGACCGCGACGATGCTGAAGTCGAACTTCTGCGCCTCGGTCGACATGGCCGACTTCAACGCCGACGGCCACACCGACATCCTGAAGCAGGCGTCGTACAACACGCCGACGCGCGTCTACGTCGCGTACAACGACCCGAACAACGTCGGGACGTTCAACCAGTACCAGCAGGCGTTCTCGTCGTCGCCGTACTTCGTGTCGGCGGGCGAGCTGAACAACGACGGCCGTCCGGACGTCGTCGTCAGCTCGAACGGCGCGGACCGCTTCCTGCTGAACACCGGCAACGACGCCAGCCAGCAGGCGATCTGGAACGTGAACTCGTTCTCGTTCCTCTCCGGATCGGACGACGGCTTCGGCAGCAACAGCCTCGTCGCGGACATCGACTGCGACGGCTGGAACGAGGTCCTGATCTGCGACGTCGACGTCGAGCTGGCCGGCTACAACCGCCGGCTGCACATCTATCACAACCGGCAGGGGACGGTCGGCGGCACGGACATCGTCCTGCGCGAGGAGCGCCAGAACGCGGGCGCCGGCTGGATCGGCGCGGTCGGCCTGACCACGAGCGACCTCCAGGGGACGCACGACGTCGCGGTGTTCGACATCGACGAGGACGGCCAGAACGACCTCCTCATCAGCCGCAAGGACGGCACCGACGTCTGGCGCAACGTCAGCGAGACGTGCCAGACGAACCTCGGATTCGGCTCGGGCCTCACGAAGCTGAAGGTCTGCGGCGGCGACCTCTCGGCCGGGAACGACGCGACGATGACGCTCTCCGGCGCACCGGCGAACGCCCTCGCCGTCCTGTTCGTCGGCCTCGCCGCGAACCCGACGCCGGTCTTCGAGATCCAGGGGACGCTCGTCCCGGTGCCGTGGGTCGTGGCGCCCGCGCTCCAGACCGACGGCTTCGGCCGCCTCGAGCTCCCGGTCCCCGGCGGCCTCGGCCCGGCGACCGCGGTGGTTCAGTACGTCGTCCAGCACGACGTCGGCCTCCGGGCGAGCAACGCGGTGCAGATCCAGCTCCTCCCGTAGGGGCACGCGCGGTCAGAAAGCCCACGATGGAGGGCAAGTCCCTGTGATTCAGGGACTTGCCCTCTTTCATGACCTCGCCGGACGACGCGAGCGAATTCCCGGGGAAATCTCCCGAACCGCCGGGTCGTCGTGTCGTTGACGTCGCTGATCGGTTACAAATGTCGCCGATCAGGACCGGGGCGGAGACGATTCGTCTTCGACTCCCTGCCGCCACGACAAGGCGCCCCGACGGCGCCCACGACCCGTCCTCCAGGAGGCTCCCTTGACCACGAACCGCAGCATCCGCTTCCGCCGCTCGACCGCGCCGCCCCGCGGCTTCACCCTCGTCGAGCTGACCGTCGTCCTGATCATCATCGCCACCGTCGCCGGCCTCGTGATCCCGGCCGTGGCGATGCTCGGCCGCAGCACCGACATGGCCGCTTCGGCGAAGACCCAGCAGGACATCGGCGCCAACCTCCAGAGCTTCTTCGTCCTGCAGAAGCGCTTCCCGCAGGGGCTCGACTCGCTGCTCGTCGACGCCTCGACCAGCGGCTCGTCGACCACGCCGGACACGCCGGGCACGAACGACGGGACGCCGGACGGCCTCTACCTCCCGAAGTTCGACGCGGTCGGCGACCAGATCAGCGGCATGACCGACAGCAACCCCGCGCTGGTGAACTTCCTCACCCTCGGCACGCTGACCTCCGGCCAGCGCCGCTCGTTCACGCGCGCCGGCTTCCAGTGGGTCCACGACCACGAGGTGTACGACTGGACGACCGGCGCCGGCGTCGTCAACGCGAACGACAGCGGCATCTTCCGCCGCGACCTCCCGAGCTCCGGCGGCATGCCGGCCGCGACGCTGGACCCGTCGATCGCGGTCAACATGGAGGTCGGCTCGGGACCGTTCAACACGCTCCGCGGCCTCGTCCCGGCCGAGCTGGTCCAGAACACGACGACCCCGTCGAACTGGGACTGGGTCCCCGAGGCCGGCACGCAGATCGTCGCGGTCGGCGTCGGCCCCCGCAACCGCCTCACCCCGACCACGATGATGACCACCCCGCTCTACCCGGGGAACGACGGCAGCTACTACGGCCGCTACGTCGCCTTCTTCAAGGTGTACGACACCGGCGAGCGCTGCACCCTCGTCGGCGTGAGCGACTGCTACGGCCGCACCTCGGACTACACGATCCAGCAGTTCAACGAGTCGCTGCCGAACGGCGCGCGCCAGGGCTGACCCATGCGCCGACCTCCGCTGCACCGACGCGGAGTCGATCCGACCACGGCCAGGGGAGCGACTTTGTTCGAGCTCCTGGCCGTGGTCGTCATCTTGGCGGCGCTCGCCTCGGCGGTGATCGCCGTGAGCGGAGGCGTGCCGCATCGCGCGCGGGACGAGGTCACCCGCCAGACGTTGACCGCGTGCCGGGACGCGATCGTCGGCGCCCCCGTCGTCGGCCTGAACAAGCCGTCCGCCGCGAGCTACCTGGCGGACACGGGCGCGCCTCCGGACGTGATCGCCGACCTCCTGCGCGTGCCGGAGGACCTCCCGAAGAAGAAGCGGAGCTTCGACCCGATCACCGGCCTCGGCTGGCGCGGCCCGTACGTGAAGGCCCCGTTCGCCACCTTCGAACTCGCGCCCCAGCACGGCATCGTCGACGCCTACGGGACGCC
>JBICIB010000467.1:0-4284 GCA_043101415.1 Planctomycetota bacterium JB042
GTTCCAGGTGTCGAACCCGCGGCTCGGGGTGGTCCTCGACCAGTCGCTGTGAGCGCGACGGGCGCACCGAGGGGGCGCGATCGAGTACGATCGGTCCGCGCTCCCGGCTCCGGGGCGCGAGGAGGAAGGTCGATGTCTCGCTCCCGAATCGGGTCTCGCGCCGCGTGCGGCGCCGCGCTCCTCCTCGCGTCCGGCGCGGCGTCGGGGCAGGTGCTGCAGACGGACGACGTGCTGCTGGTCCGCTACGCCTGCGACGGCGGCACCACCAACTCCGTGGTCGAGGCGTACCGTCCGAGCACCGCGGCGCGGGTCTTCACCACCCCGGGCGGGACCCAGGGGTGCTGGGAGGGCGTGGTCTCGCTCCCGTCCGGAGGGTTCGCGGTCGGGCGGAAGATCCCCTCCGGCGTGAACCTGTTCGACCCGTCCGGGGCGATGACCTCCACCTTCGCCACCCCCGAGGTGGCGTACGCGTCGGACGTCGCGGTCTTCTCGGACGGATCGATGGCGGTGGTCGACCTGCTGACGAACGACGTCGAGCGCTACTCCCCGAACGGGCAACACCTCGGCAACCATGCCCACCCGTCCCTGCTCAGTCCTTGGGGGGCCCACGTCGACGACGACGACATCCTCTGGGTCGCCGATCGCGTGTCGAGCTCCTCCTCGACCGGCGCGGCCGTCCGCTTCGACCAGGGAGGCGCCTGGCTCGGGACGATCACGTTCCCCGTCCAATGCGACGACCTCGTGGTGGCGCCCGACGGCACGATGTGGACGGTGGGGCGGTCGAACGGGACGGCGTACCACTTCCACGCGGACGGCACGCTCCTCTCCTCGTTCCCCGCCCTCTCGGCGAGCGCGGCCGACGGGATCGCCATGCTGTCGGACGGCTCGCTCGTCTTCGCCTCGTCCGGGCTCCCGGACCTGTACCGCTACGACCAGGGCGGCGTCCTCCTCGGGAAGATCCCGATCGCCCCCGGCGGCCCGCAGGCGTTCCGGTTGGCGGCGGTCGTGGACGTGCAGTGGCAATCGGTCGGCGACGGGTTGGCCGGGGCGTCGGGAGTCCCCGCGCTGGACGGTCTCGGCACCCTTCAGGCGGGGTCGGCGACGCAGCTCACGCTCACGAACGCGGCGCCCGGCGCCTCGAGCGTGTTGATCCTCGGCGCGCAGCGGATCGACGCGCCGCTCCTCGGCGGCACCCTCGTGCCGTCGGCCGACATCCTCCTGCAGCCGATCCCCGTCGGTCCCGTCGGCTCGTGGACGCTCGGCGGCGTCTGGCCCGCGGGCGTCCCCGCCGGCGCGAAGGTCTGGTTCCAGGCGTGGATCCCCGACGTGGTGTCGCCCCAGGGATACGCGGCCTCGAACGGGCTCGAGGCGACGGCGCCGTGACGGAGAAGGTCGAGAGGAACCCTTCCGCTCCGTACGGGGCGCGCGGAGGAACGTCGATGTCCCGCTCCCGATTCGGTTCTCGCGCCGCGTGCGCTGCCGCGCTCCTGCTCGTGTCCGGCGCGGCGGCGGGGCAGGTGCTCCAGCCGGACGACGTGCTGCTGGTCCGCTACGCCTGCGGCGGGTCGACGAAGTCGACGGTCGAGGCGTACCGCCCGAGCACGGGGCTGCGCGTGCTCGCCACGCCGCGCGGCACGCAGAAGTGCTGGGAGGGCGTGACCCGTCTCCCGACCGGCGGGTTCGCGATCGCGCGGAAGTTCCCGGCCGGCGTGAACGTCTTCGACGCCTCCGGGCTGGAGGTCCACTCGTTCGACGCCCCGGAGATCGAGGCCGCGTCCGACGTCGCGGCGTTCTCGGACGGCTCGCTGGCGGTGGTCGATCTCGCCGCTGCCGGCGTCGCGCGGTACTCCGCCACGGGGCTGCATCTCGGGACGTTCTCCCACTCCTCGCTCGTGAGTCCGTGGGGCCTCCACGTCGACGGCGCCGACGTGCTCTGGGTCACCGACCGCGTCGTGGCGTCCCAGCCGCAGCTCGGCGCCTTCGCCCGATTCGACGCCAGCGGGGCGTGGCTCGGGACGATCGCCCTCCCCGTCCAGTGCGACGACCTCGCGGTCGCACCGGACGGCACGGCCTGGACGATCGGGGCCTCGAACGGCGTCGCGTACCACCTCCAGGCCGACGGCACGGTCCTCTCCTCGTTCCCCACCGCGATCCCCGGCGACGCGCACGGGATCGCCCGATTGTCCGACGGGTCGCTCGTGTTCTCCTCGAGCAGCCTCGGCGATCTCCACCGGTACGCGCCGGACGGGACGCTGCTCGGAAAGATCCCGATCTCGCCCGGCACCGCGCAGGCGTTTCGGCTCGACGTCGTCGTGAACGCGCAGTGGTTGCCCGTGGGGAGCGGGATCGCGGGGGTCGCGGGGGTCCCGAAGCTGACGGGCTCCGGCACGCTCCTCCCGGGGACGAGCGTCCAGCTCCAGCTCCAGCACGCGGCCCCGAGCGCGGCGACCATCCTCGTCCTCGGCGCGCAGCGGGTCGACCTGCCGCTCCTCGGCGGCACGCTCGTCCCGAAGCCGGACGTCCTCCTCCAGCCGATCCCGACCGGCACGAACGGCTCCTGGACGCTCGGCGCCGCCTGGCCCGCCGGCGTCCCCTCCGGGACGAAGCTCTGGATGCAGGCGTGGGTCCCGGACGCCGCGGCGATCCAGGGGACCGCCGCGTCGTTCGGCCTCGAGGCGACGGCGCCGTAGGACGTGACCTCCCCGTGACCGGGTCCGCCGGGCCGCACCCCTCGCGAGGAGGCCGCGCTCCGCGCCGCCCTCGTCACCGGGACGGCGGTCGATCGGCGCGCCGCGCTGGAGGTCGTGCAGCGGTCGCGGTTCGTCGCGCCCGCGCTCGAGGACGCGGTGCGGGCGCTGGCCGACGATCCGGACCCGTTCGTCGCCGCGACGGCGCGGTCCGTGGCGATGGACCGCCGCTGGATCCGGTGAGAGGCGGCCGGGCATCCTCCTCCCCGGCTCGAGGAAGCACATTCCAGGGCGAGGAGGCGGACAGCCACCGACTCGCGCACGAAACCACTCCCGTTCGGAACACGACCTTCATGGGGAGGAGGGAGGACGATCCGACAGCGTCCTTCCCGCAGCCCCGATGGGGGAGACGACCGAATGCCGACGGTTCTGCGAATCGGGTCGACGAGGTTCTTCTTCTACAGCAACGAGAGGGACGAGCCGCCTCACGTCCACGTGGAGCGCGCGGGTGGTGTCGCGAAGTTCTGGCTCCATCCGGTATCCTTGCCTTCTCGAGGGGAATCGCGGCGCACGCGCTGCGTCGAATCGAGAGGCAGGTCGAAGAGCACGGATGGGAGTTCCTCGGAGCCTGGTATGTCCACTTCGGGAGCTGAGATCGATCCTCGCGCCACGACCGTGACCGTCACCGAAGAAGAGCTGACGGTGTCGCTGAGAGACGGGCGGCGTGTGTCCGTTCCGCTCACCTGGTTCCCTCGTCTCCTCCGCGCGGCGGAGACCGAGCGAGAAGCCTGGCGGCTCGTCGGAGGGGGAGCGGGAATCCAGTGGCCGGCTCTCGACGAGGACCTGAGCGTCGCGGGACTTCTCCGGGGGACCGCCGCGCCGGGCGCGTCGACGCGCGCCGTGTGAGTCCGGCGGAGGGGGGGCTCGCGGCGACGGGGACGCCGTCCCGTCGCGCCCACCGAGCGACCTAACCGAGCCCCGCCAGCTCCTCGTCCGCGTCGCCGAACGACTCCGCCTCGACGCCGAGCCGCCGGAGCAGGCCGAGGTGGAGGGCGCAGAGCTTCGACTCCCGCGGGTGGACGACGTGGCGGCCGGGGCGGAGGCGGCCGGCGGCGCGGCCGGCGACGACGACGGGCAGGTTCTTGGGGTCGTGGCGGTTGCCGTCGCGGAGCGCCGACCCGAACAGGACCATCGAGTGGTCGAGGAGCGAGCACTCCCCCTCGTCGACCGCCTTCATCCGCGCGATCACGTGCGCGAGCTGCTCGACCTGCCAGCGCGCGATCCGCGTGTACTGCTCGAGCGCGTCGGGGGCGTTCTGGTGGTGCGAGATCTCGTGGTGCCCGCCGGTCACGCCGTCGAGGAACGCGTAGCTCCGGTTCGTCACCGCGTTCCCGAACATGAACGAGGCGACCCGCGTGCGGTCGGCCCGGAACGCGAGGACGGCGAGGTCGAGCATCGCGCGGACGCGGTCGGGGAAGGCGTCGCCGGTGGTGGCGAGCCGCTCGTCGAACGCGTCGACGTCCCGCCGGACGTCCGCGGCCGGGGGGCAGGACCGGTGCGCGTCGAGGTGCTCGATCCGGCGCTCGACGCCGCGGAC
>JBICIB010000468.1:0-3523 GCA_043101415.1 Planctomycetota bacterium JB042
GATCTACGGCGTCACCTCCATCGCCGCCCCGTCGCGGTCGACCTTCAGCCGGTGGAGGACGCCGCCGATCGAGACGACGTCCGACAGGAACGACGCGACGGCGCTCTTCCCGACGATCATCGCGTCCTCGCCGACGTCGGAGAACCGCCCGTTCCCGTTCTGGTCGAGGATCGAGATCCGGGTCGTCCCGATCTTCCCGGTCACCGCGCCGGAGGCGGCCCACTCCCACCCGGCCCCCGCGTCCCGGAGGCGGATCGCGTACCGGAGCGGGTTCCCGTCGGGGGACGTCCCGGTCAACCGGGTGAACGCCGTCCGCACGCCCGCCGTCTCCTCCCCGGCGACCCGCGTCTCCGCCGTCCCGTCGCCGTCGGCGTCGAGGAGCAGGGCGGTCCCGTCGAGTCGCGCCGCGAAGCGATCGCCGCCGGCGTGCGGCACGGGGATCCCGTCCCCGACCGGGAGGAAGCGCTCCGCCGGGAGGGTGAGATCGAACTGGCGGTACGACCGCGGCTTCAGCTCGATCCGCTCCTGCGCCGGCGCCTCGCCGACGCCGGCGAGCGCGAACAGAGCGGCCAGGACCATGGGTCGGGAGCGCATCCCTTCCTCCTTCCGCGGGGAGAGTCGTCGCAGCGACCTTCCTATCGTATCGGCTCGGCGCGGTGACGCCCGGTCCGCTCGACGGAAGAGCGCCGGACCGTCGGGAAGACGGGGCCGGCGCTCGCATCGGACGTCGCGGGCTCCCGGATCTTGCGCCGGGAATCGCGGCGGCCGGCCTCAGGTCCCGAACTCGAGCTCGAGCCCGGCGCTCGACGCGGCGCCGAGCGGAACGCCCGCGTCCGCGTGGAGGAGCTGCATGTAGAGCGAGACCCCGCAGAGCGTCGGGTCGTTCGGGATCGGTCCGGCGAGCACCGTCCCGCCCGCGGGGAGGGACAGGCCGACGGTGACGAGCGGGGTCACGAGCAGGTTCCCGCCCCAGAACCCGGGGACCGAGGCCGGCTGGAGGCCGAGGAAGAGGAGGCCGCTCGCCGGACCCGCGGCGCCGTTCCCGAGGTTGATCGCGATCGCCTGGCCGATGACCGGGTTGTTCTGCGCGGTCAGCGCGGGCACGCCGTTCGCGCCGGCGACCCCCTGGCCGTAGTTCGCCCAACCGGCCGGACACGGGCCGCTCGGGAGGTCGAGCGAGACGTCGAGGATCGTGTCGAGGCCGGCGTTCTGCACGAGCGTCTCGACGTTCGTCCCGTCGAGGTTCGCGCGCCGGATCACGTCGGCGATCCGATCCGCCCAGTAGACCTTCCCGCCCGCGACGTCGAGCGCGAGCCCGTCGGCCCAGTTCTGACCGGTGACGAGCGTCTGCTGCCCGGTCCCGTCGAAGTTCACGACCCCGATCGAGCTCGTCGTCGCCCAGAAGAGCCGCTGGTTCGCCGGGTCGATCTCGATCGACCATCCGGCGATCGCGGCGACCGTCTGCACGCCCGTCCCGTCGAGGTTCGACCGCTGGATCAGGCCGGCGTTGACGTCGATCCAGTAGAGCTGGCCGCCGTTGCGGTCGACCCGGACGTCGATCGGCCCGTTCAGGCCGGAGACGACGACCGTCTGTCCGGTCCCGTCGAGGTTCGCCCGCTCGATCGACCCGCTGACCGTCGACGTCCAGTAGACGTGACCTCCCTGGCGATCGACGGCGAGGCCGCGGGGGAGGGTCAGCCCGGTGACGACGTCCTCGACGTTCGTCCCGTCGAGATTCGCCCGCTGGACCTTGCCGCTGTCGGTCCAATAGACCTTGCCGTCCATCGGCTCGACCTCGATGTCCTGCGGCCCGCCGAGGCCGGTGACGACCTGCGTCAGGTTCGTGCCGTCGAGGTTCGCCCGGTAGATCGGATCGGCGCCGTTCCCGTTCCCGGCGAAGTACATGGTCTGCGCGCCGGCGGGTGCGGACAGGGCGGCGGCGAGGAGGGGGGCGAGGGCGAGACGGTGGATCATGGAGAGGTCACTCCCGGTTGCGGTGCGGCCGATTCGGCGCATGGTACCAGCCGGCGGGCCGGGGAAACCGTGCGGGGGCGACGGCGCCTCGCGGGGGGCCGGGAGGCCGGTGTCAGCGGGCGTACGGCGGCACCGGGCGGTCGCTCTCCTCGTACCGGCGTCGGAACTCCGCCTTCGTGATCGGGCGCCACGCGTGGACGCAGCCCGGCGCCGCCTCGGAGTGGTCCCGCACGACGGCCCCCTTCCCGTACATCCCGCCCTCGGCCGAACCGCACCGGTCGCACGCGAACCACTCCCACCCGATCAACGCCGAGCTCCGCGGCGGGAGCCCCGCCCTCTCGCCCGCGCAGCCGCCGGCGATCGTCGCGACGGAAGCCGCGACCAGGACGAACGGGACGACGAACCGATTCACGACCCCGCTCCCGGCTTGAAGATCGCGGCCCAGGCGGCGAGCCCGCCGAGCAGCGCCGTGAGGCCCCACCAGAGCGTCGCCTTCCCGGGGGCGCGTTTCGCGACCGTCAGCGCGAGCGCCAGCGCGACCCACACCCCGGCCTTCAGCCCGATCCAGAGCGGCCACGGCCAGTGGATGCCGAGCCGGGCGAGCATGCCGAATCCGCCGAGCAGGAGGAGGAAGAGCCCGAGCCCGTGCCCTCCGGCGATCAGCCCTCGTCCGCCGCCCCCCGCGCCCCGGAGCGCCATGCCGAGCGACAGGAACAGGAGCAGGAGGCCCGCGACGTGGATCAGCTTGTAGGTCTCGTACGACATCGACTCCCTCGATCGCCTCTCGTCGGCTCGGTCACGGTTCGTCGGTCGGACGGAGCGGGAGGCGAGCGTCGTCACCGTACCCGGTCAGCTCGACGTATCCCTCCCCGATCCGGGTCCCGTCCCGCACGACCTCCACCGCGCCTTCCCAGTAGTGGAGACGCCGGAGGATGGCGCTCACGTTCTCCTGCGCCTCGACGAGCGGCCGCACCTCCACGTCGAGCTCCGCCGAGGGGACGGCGACCCGCCAGCGCGACGGGTAGGTCGCGCCGGTCGCGGCGCTGGTCCAGGTCGACGTCGGATCGATCGTCCACGCCTCGGGGCCGATCCACGCGACGGCGCCGTCCGCGCCGACGAGCGTGCCGCGGGCGTGGTCGAGCGACCCGTCGGCGCGCCGCAGCACGTACAGCATCAGGTCCCGCCCGTCGTCGAGCCGGAGCGCGAACCAGTCCCAGCCGACCTGGACCTCGCCGAGCTGGCTCGACGACCACTCCCGGTCCATCCAGCTCTCCCCCGCGACCTCGAACGTCCGGCCGTCGAACGTCACCGTCCCGTCCGTCGCGAGACGGGTGAAGCTGTAGTAGAGGCTCGCCGCGGAGCCGTCGGCGCTCTTCGCGCTGTACCCGTTCGGCCCCTGGAAGACGTGCGGCCGGCGCGGCGCCAGCGCCAGGTCGAACGACGCCCCCTTCGCGTCGTCCCGCGCCCGGACGCGGAAGCCGTCGCCCCGCCGGCGAACCTCCCACCGGTCGTCGTTCCCCGCCGGCGGGCGCGCCCCGGCGACGACCGC
>JBICIB010000469.1:0-7290 GCA_043101415.1 Planctomycetota bacterium JB042
GTGTGCTCTTCCGATCGGGCGGCGGGGGCGGCGCCGGCGGCCGGTCGGTCGCAGCGGGCGGCCCTCGTCGAGGAGATGGGGAGCCTGATGGACGCCGCCGCGCGCGGAGACCGAAGCGCGCAGCAGCGGATCGCCGAGATCCAGCAGGAGCTCTCCGAGCTGGAGGGTGACGAGGTCCAGAAGCAGGCGAACGCCGAGCGGTCGGCGAAGCGTCAGAGCCTGATCGCCGAGATGCAGAGTCTCGAGGAGGCGGCGGCGGCCGGCGATCCGGCGGCCCAGGCGAGGCTGAAGGAGATCCGGCAGGAGCTCGACCAGCTCGCGGCCGAGGAGCTCGCGCAGTCCGGCGACGGCGCGCCGAGCGCTCGGAAGGCGGCGTTGCTGCAGGAGATGCAGGCGGTCGCGGCCCGGGCGGCGGCGGGGGACCCCGAGGCGATCGCGCGGCTGGCCGAGATCCAGGACGAACTCGAGCACGTCGACGCGATCGAAGGGAACTCCGCGGCGGCGGCCGGATCGACGGCGGCGCGGCGGCAGGCGCTGCTCCGCGAGATGGACGAGGTCGCGAAGGCGGCGGCGGCCGGCGATCCGGCCGCGAAGGCGCGGCTGGCCGAGATCCAGCGCGAGCTGAAGGCGCTCTCCGACGAGGAGGTCGCCGCCGGCGGTGCGACCGAGATCGAGCAGAAGCGGGCGGCGCTCGTCGACGAGCTGGCGGACGTGCAGGAGCGCGCCGCCGCGGGCGATCCGGCGGCCCAGAAGCGGCTGAAGGAGATCGAGGCGGAGCTGGCGCAGCTCGACGAGCAGGAGCGCCAGGAATCGGTCGAGGGACGCCGGGCGGCGCTGGTCGCCGAGCTGGAGGACGTGCAGAAGCGCGCCGCGGCGGGCGACCCGGAGGCGCAGGCGCGGCTGAAGGAGATCCAGCAGGAGCTCGCCCAGCTCGAGGGCGAAGAGGAGGCGCAGTCGGTCGCGGCGCGGCGCGCGGCGCTGGTCGACGAGCTGAAGGACGTCCAGGCGAAGGCGGCGGCGGGGGACCCGGCGGCGCAGGCGCGTCTGAAGGAGATCCAGCAGGAGCTGGCGGCGCTCGACGCCGAGGAGGAGTCGCTGTCGGTCGCGGCGCGTCGTGCGGCGCTGGTCGACGAGCTGGAGGAGGTCCAGAAGCGCGCGGCGGCCGGCGACCCGGCGGCGCAGGCGCGGCTGAAGGAGATCCAACAGGAGCTCGCGCAGCTCGACGGGGAGGAGCAGGAGCAGTCCGTCGCCTCGCGTCGAGAGGCGCTGCTCGACGAGCTCGAGGACGTCGAGAAGCGCGCGGCGGCCGGGGACCCGGCGGCGAAGGCGCGTCTGAAGGAGATCCAGCAGGAGCTGGCGCAGCTCGACGCCGAGGAGAAGTCCGACTCCGTCGCGTCGCGCCGGGCGGCGCTGGTCGAGGAGCTGGCGGACGTCCAGAAGCGTGCGGCGGCCGGAGATCCGGCGGCGCAGGCGCGTCTGAAGGAGATCCGTCAGGAGCTCGCCTCGCTCGACGCCGAGGAGAAGCGCGAGTCCGTCGCCGGGCGGCGGGCCGAGCTCCTCGACGAGCTGGAGGAGGTCCAGAAGCGCGCGGCGGCCGGGGATCCGGCGGCCCAGAAGCGTCTGAAGGAGATCCAGGGCGAGCTGGCGAAGCTCGACGCCGAGGAGAAGGCCGACTCGATCGACGCGCGGCGGGCCGGTCTCGTCGCCGAGCTGGCGGAGGTCCAGAAGCGCGCGGCCGCCGGCGACCCGGCGGCGCAGGCGCGTCTGAAGGAGATCCAGAAGGAGCTGGTCGCGCTCGACGAGGAGGAGAAGAAGGCGTCGATCCAGGATCGGCGCAAGGAACTCCTCGCGGAGATGGACGGTCTCGCCGAGCGCGCGGCGGCCGGGGATCCCGTGGCGGCGGCGCGTCTGAAGGAGATCCGCGGCGAGCTCGCGAAGCTCGACGAGGAGGAGAAGGCGCTGGAGACCGGCGCCCGCCGGGCCGAGCTGGTCGCCGAGGCCGAGTCGCTCGCGGCGCGGGCGGCGGCCGGGGACCCGGTGGCGCAGGCGCGCCTGAAGGAGATCCAGAAGGAGCTCGCCGCGCTCGGCGAGGAGGAGCTCGCGGCCGACCCGAAGGAGCGGCGCCAGAAGCTGGTCGAGAAGCTCGGCGAGCTGACCGAGGCGGCGGCGGCCGGCGACGCGGTGGCGGCGGCGCAGATCAAGGACGTGAAGGCGCAGCTCGAGAAGCTCGAGGACGAGGAGGTCGCGGACGACGCGATGACCCGTCGCCGGAAGCTGATCGCCGACATGAACCAGATGATCCAGCGCGCCTCCCAGACCTCGTCGCAGTGGGAGCTGGCGGCCGCGATCGCGCAGATGCGCCAGGTCCAGCAGACGCTGCTCGACATGGAGGCGAACGAGGGGCTGTCGGCCGACGCCGCGCGCCGCGCCGCCCTCGTGCGCGAGATGGAGGAGCTGACCGCGCGCGCCGCCAACGGCGACAAGAAGGCGGCGGCGCGTCTGAAGGAGATCCAGTCCGAACTCGTCGGCATCGAGGGCCGTTCGCCGGCCGGCGGCGCCGGCGGAGTCGCCGGCGGCGGGACCCCGGCCGAGCGGCGCCAGGCGCTCCTCGAGGAGCTCGCGGACGTCGCCGCGCGCGCGGCCCGGGGCGACCCGGCGGCGATCGCGCGGATGAAGGAGATCCAGGCGGAGCTGGCCGCGCTCGAGGCGGAGGATCCGAACCGCGGGAGCACGCTCGCCCGGAAGCGGCGCGAGCTGGTCGACGAGCTCGGCGCGATGACCGACCTCGCCTCGACGGGCAACCTCGAGGCGGCGGAACGGGTCCAGGCGATCCAGCGCGAGCTGTCGAGCCTCTCGGCGATCGAGCTGGCGGCGCAGAACCCGGCCGACATGATCGACCCGACGGCGCTGCTGGAAGGGCGGGTGCCACAGCTCGACCTGATCGATCAGCAGATCCTGCTCGACCTGACGCCGACGCAGTTCCAGAACTTCCTGAAGATCAACGTGCCGCACGCGGTCATCGACGTCGAGATCGTGTCGCACCGGAGCAAGCTCCGGTTCCAGGGCGCGCTGTTCAACCAGCAGGAGCTCGACCGGCTGAAGCGACGCCTGAAGCCGGCCGAGCCGCGCATCGACTACGAGGTCCGCGTCGACCCGTGGGGCGTCTGCCGCAAGCTGCAGGAGAAGCTCGAGCGGTCCGGCGCGAAGGACGTCCGCGTCCACGCGCACCTGATGCCGAACGACAACAAGATGTTCATCCAGTATCAGAAGGACCGCGCGATCGGGGACGACGAGGTGTACGCGATCGCGACGCCGTTCGTCGTCGACACCAACCTGCTCCGGGTGCAGGGGTTCCGGGAGCGGGGAGCGAGGTCGAAGCGCTAGGAGTCTGCGGGAGACTCCGAGTTCTGTTCGACGCAGAGATCGGGCGCGAGGTCCTACCCGGCAGCTGCTTTCGCAGAAAGCAGCGAGAGGGATTCGCCGCAGCCCCGACGACCTGTGGCGCAGGCTCCTACCCGCTGGGGCGGAACCGGACGCGGATTCCGGCGGCGGCGACGCGCGGGCCGCGTCGGCGGCATCGGAGGTGCGGGGAGCGCGGGTGCCGTGCCGGACCCGGTCGTCGCGGACGAACGCCTTCGACGTGCCGGCGATGTGGACCCCGGTCGCGGAGGTCTTCCCAGGATCCGGTTCTAGACGACCGCCCCCGCGGCGTCGGCGACGAGGATCCCGTTCCCTGGGCCGTCCGTCACGGTGTTCTTCGCCGCCCTCGCCGCGTGAAGACCGGCGCTTCCGACGCAGGACGCTAGTCCGCCGGGTCCTTCTTCACCTTGGTGTACTTGTACCGGTTGTTGTTGATCGTGTCCTTGTACGCGTCCTTGAACCAGCGCTTCACCTTCGACGCCTCCTGCGACGTCGCCTTGGCGTTCATCGGCCAGGACGAGTAGGTCCACGGGCTGCGGAGCGTGTAGGCGTGGCGGGCGAGGCGCATGTCGCCGGCAAACGACCAACCGTTGCCGTACTTGAACTCCTCCTTGCGCCGCCCCTCGACGAGGATGTTCGGGAACTGCTTGTACCCGTCGAGGCTGTTGTCGGGCTTCGGCTTCAGGTCGGGCATCTTCGGCTTCTGGGCGCCGCCGTCTCCGAGGCCGCCCATGAAGACCGGGACGCTGGTGTTGATGCCGGACGTGTTCATGGCGAGAGTCTTCATGAACATGTCGCGGTGCGCGCGCATCTTGGCGTGGTTCTCGCTCACCGCGATCTTCCAGAGCGCGGGAGTGAGGAACAGGAAGAAGCAGAGCGGAAGCATGACCAGCACGCTCTCGAGGATCGCGGTGCCGGACTCGTCGGCGTGCAGCCGCAGGGGGTTCCTGAGCATCGGTCGGCCTCTCGTCAGTGCAGCGAGATGTGCTGCAGGCTGTTGTAGTTGTTCTGCTTCACCGAGATGTTCTTGAACCACTTCTGCAGCTCCTTGTCGACCGTCAGCGCGTTCCGGAGCTGATCCGCCTCGGTGAGGCGCGGCTGCCACTGCCAGCCGCCGAGTGAGAACATGCGGAAGGGGAGCGGGATGAAGCCGAGCGGCGTCCCGTCGGCCGGGTGGTGGACCTCGGCCTGGGAGTACGCCATCAGCTTGTTCTTCGGCGCGAAGTACTGGTCGAAGATCTTGGTCGCGGCGAGGGGGGTCCCGAGGAGGCCCGGCGACTTCGCCGGCCCCTTCCCCTCGACGGTCGCGACGACGGAGAAGTGCTTCCGCTTGTTGAGGTCGCTGGCGCTGTTCCCCGTCGGCAGACCGAACTCGAGGACGTTGTGGGTCTGGAGGACGTGCGGCTTCGTGCCGAGGATGGCGTGCATCAGCGCGGTGGCCGAGAACATGCCGCCGGTCGAGCTGTTCCACTCCGACTTCGCCTTGCCGACCGAGATGATGCTGAACTTGTTGTCCTGCGGGAAGTCCTTCTTGTCGTCCGGCAGGCGGAAGTTCGCGACCATGATGTACGTCAGGAGCGCATCCACGAGGTTCGCGCGCTTGAGCGGCGGGCGGACGTATCCCTTCTTCGCGTCCTCGGAGGAGGCGGACGCGCCGGGCCACGTGTACCGGATCTTGACGTCGTAGTAGTTCTCGAGCTGCTTCCGGGTCTCCTCGATCGCCTTCGGCGTCGCGTCGACCCAGGCCCGTTGATAGTCGACGAGCTCGGTGATCCGCGGCCCGAACGGACCGAAGAACGGCAGCGGGACGATCGCCAGGCTGTCGGCGATCGCCGGCAGCCACCCGGCTCCCATCCAGGCGAGCCAGGGGGGGACCTCCACGGCGGCGATGTACGCCGCCATCGCCGCCGCCAGCGCGGGCCCGACGAACGGGACGCCGGCGAGATCCTTGATCTTGTCGGCCCAGTTGATGGGCACCTTCCCCCAGGCCGGGAGGTGCGACGCGGCGACCGCGTGCGCGGCGACGTGTCGATTGATCAGCACGTTCGCGCCGACGCAGTTGTTCATGCACCGCGCCATCCAGTTCGCCGCGGCGTACGCCGCGGCGTCGGCGGCCGCCTGGTGCTTCACGCGGTAGGAGACCGCGAGCCCCTGGTTCCAGGCCGCCGCGGCCGCGACGTAGAACGCGAGGATCATCCCGAGGAAGAGGATCGTGATGTTGCCGCGCTGGCCGCGGTGGAGGCGGCGCGCGAACGACACGGTGGCCGGCCCGAAGGCGGCGCTCGACTCCTCGCTCGAGAGGAGCGAGCGGAAGGTCCGGCGGCGGAGCAGCATCAGGTTCGGAGACATGTCGCGGCTCCTCGTCAGTAGTCGAAGATCGTCGCGCCCGGCGTGGCGAAGAGCGCGAGCATGTTGCCGCGCGAGCCCGTCCCCTGCAGCTCGGCGATCTTCGTGATGGTGTAGACCGAACCGCTCACGCCGGAGACGTTCGGCGACTGCTTCCATTGCCCGGTGAGCCAGGCGACCCCCGGCATGTTGATGAAGAAGTCGTAGTCGACCCGCACCTCGGCCTGCTTCGGCACGAGGGGGACGCGGGCCGCTTCGTTCGGGTTCCCGAACGGGATCTGCCAGAGGGTCAGCATCGGCGAGTTGGTCGCCTTGGTCGTGACCTTCGTCGCCGCGTCGGCGTAGACGTATCGCTTGCGGTACGACTTGTCGCCCCACTTCCCCTTCTGCTGCTTCATGATCGTGAAGATGTTCTCCGCCGCGAGGTCGTTCGAGGACTGGCTCGACGCCGGCGACAGCGTGGCGGTGATCAGCTTCACGACCTTCGCGACCTCGGTCTTCTCGGTGTTCCCGATGCTCTCGACCATGGGCATCAGCCCGTCGATCCGGACGATCGCCGCGCGCGCGCCGGCCCACGCCGCGTAGCGGACCACGATCGAGGCGTTCGCCAGCAGCGCCATCTGGAAGACGAGCGCCATCAGGAAGGCGATGATCGGGAAGACGAGGCAGAACTCGACCATCGCCGTTCCGGACTCGCCGTGGACCAGCGAGCGATCGGTCGAGGCCTCGCGCCACTCGCGACCGCGGCGCCAGAGCGCGACGCCGAGGCTCCCCAGCAGGAGGACCGCGAAGCCGATGGTCAGCCAGATCCCGGCCGTCCCGATCCGATTGGTCCAGGGGAACGGGTCGAGGCGGAGCCAGCCGACGACGGTCTCGGCGTGCACCGACATCCGCAGCGACAGGACCGCGCCCGCGAACAGGAGAAGGTGGATCACGAGGCGACGCAGCCGGCGTTCGTCCATGGCGTTCACTCCGTCTTCCCGAGCGTGAAGATCAGCACCTCGTGCAGCTCGACGAACTGCGCGAGGATCAATCCCAGGAACATCGACAGGCCGAACGGTGCGACCGAGCGGCCGAACGGCAGGATCTCCTCACGCTTCGGCACCTCGCCCCGGAACACGGCGCCGAAGAGCGTGACCGCCATCACCTGCAGCCGCGCGATCAGCGAGCCGTTCAGCGCCCAGTTCACGATGCCGAGGACGGCCGCGATGAGGATGCCGTTGAACAACGCGCCGATGACGTGGCCGAGGCCGAGGATCGCTCCCATGGCGAAGAGGAGCTTCACGTCGCCGCCGCCGAGGCCGCGCACGACGAAGCTGACGATCCCGAACAGGAAGCAGAGCCCGAACCCCATCAGCGCATCGGCCGGGCCGAGGCCGCCGAGCCAGATGCGGGGGACGTCCCACCCGAGCCACCCGAACAGCGGGGTCAGCACGACGTGGATCAGGATGCCGAGGCCGAGCGCCGGGTAGGTCAGGACGTTCGGGATCCGCTTCTCGGCGACGTCGACCCAGGCCGCCGCGC
>JBICIB010000470.1:0-3495 GCA_043101415.1 Planctomycetota bacterium JB042
CCGCGCGGGGGCCACGCGCGCGTCTCGCTGGTGACCCCCTCTGCCGTCGGTCACGACTCTGTCACGACCGGGAGGCGGCGGCGCCCTTCAGCCCGGCGGCGATCCTCGGGGCCCACCGAGGGAGGGAGTACCGCTCCTCGACCGTGCGCCGGCCGGCCTCGGCGAGACGGCGTCGCAGCGCGCCGTCCCGCAGGAGGAGCGCCAGCGCGTCGTGCCACTCCTCGTCGCTCGTCGCGAGGAGGCCGTTCTCGCCCGGCCGGATCAGCTCCGCGTTGACGCCGACCGGCGAGGCGACCACCGGGACGCCGGCCGCGAACGCCTGCAGGATCTTCAGGCCGCACTTCCCGCGGGACCACGCGTCGTCCGGGAGCGGCATCACGCCGACGTCGAACCCCCGGACCTCGTCCGCCTCCCCCTCCTCGGACCAGGGGCGGGCCTCGACCGGGACGCCCTCGAGCTGCGGCGCGCCGTCGGAGACCACGCGGAGCACGATCGGCGTCGTCGCCGCCAGACGGCGGAGCGGCGCCGCGAGGAGGCGGAGCGCGCCGAAGTTCGTCGGCAGGCCGATCCAGCCGATCACCGCCGGCCGGCCGGGCGGCGACGGTGCGCGGGGGCGGATCCGGTCGGCGTCGACGAGCGTCGGGACGACCTCGACCGCCGCCGCGCGCGCGTGGCGGCGCGCGAACCGGGCGAGCGTGTCGTTCCCGACCACGACCCGGTCGGCGAGGCGGCAGAGGAGCGCCATCTTCCGGGCGTGGAGGCGGGTGAGGTGGATCGCGTCGTCGAACTCGAGCTGCCAGGGGGTGCGCCGCCGGGAGAGCCATCGTTCTCCCCACGCCGGGAGGTACGGGAAGAGCTGATGCTCGACGACCACGAGGTCGGCGTCCCGGACGCGTCCGAGCCGGGCGCCCCGGACCGCGAAACGCCAGCCGGCGTAGACCGCCTTCAACCCGACGCGGAGGATGCGGGGCCGGACGCGGAGGAGGACGAACCACGCGTCGAGGAAGAGCGGTTCGGTCTCCAGCCGGACCCCGAGGTCGCGCAGCGGGCCGCGCAGCGCCTCGAACCGGTAGCGGCTCGACGGCCCCCTCCGACCGGTCTTCGTGAACGCCACGACCCTCACCCCGAGCCTCCCCCGGCGCGGTACAGCCGGACCATCCGGTCCGCCGCGGCCTCCCACGAGGCGTCGACGGCGATCGCTCCGGCGGCCGCGAGCGCGTCCCGGCGGAGCGCGGGCAGCCGGACGAGCGCCTCGCCGATCCCCGCCGCCAACGTCTCCGCTCCGGGCGGGACGCACGGCGCGGCGGGGAGCCACCGCCGGAGCAGCTCGGGCGTCGCCCCGACCGTCGTCCCGACCACCGGCACGCCGCAGGCGAGCGCCTCGAGCGTCGCCATCCCGAACCCCTCGAGCGAGGTCGACGGGAGGACGAACAGGTCGGCCGCGCGGTACCGTTCGACGAGCGCGCGGTCGTCGAGGGCGCCGGCCAGTCGGACGGCTCCCTCGAGGTGGAGCTCGACGACGAGCCGGCGCAGCCGCTCCTCCTCGGGGCCGGCGCCGACGACCTCGAGGCGGACGTCCGTCCCCGCCGCGCGGAGTCGGGCCACCGCCGCGAGGAGATCCGTCAACCCCATCCGACGGACCAGCCGGCGGACGGTCACGAGGCGGACCGGTCCGCCTCCACCCTCCCCGTCCGGCGCGGAGCCGGGTCGGCGGCCATCCGAGGGCGGCGAGAACGCGCGGTCCACTCCCGGCGGGACGGTCCGGAGGCGATCGGCGACGCCGGGCGCCAGGCGTGCCGCCTGCGCCGCGGCCGCTCTCGACAGCACGTGGACCACCCGGGCGCTCCGCAGGCACGCGCGATCGAGGTGCGCCGCCCCGCGCTGCGCCAGCCGTTCGAGCGGCGCCCGGGTGCGGCCGCGCTCGGCGGCGCGTTCCTCCGCGTACGGCGCGTAGAACGAGAAGACGGTCCGCCGTCCGCCGGGGGACGCGAGGGCCGGCGCCGCGGAGGCGAGCTGGTGGGCGTGGAGGACGCCCTCCGGCGACGGGCCGAGGCGGGCGAGGGCCGCCTTCGTGCCGCGCCGGACCGCGAGGAGGAAGCGCGCCCCCCGCGCGCGGGGCGGGAGCGCGTAGCGGAACACCCGCACTCCGTCCTCCGTCGCGGGCGTCTCGGGGGACGCCCCGGACGCCGACGAGGAGGTCACGATCGCCACGTCGTGACCGGCGGCCGCCTGGGCCCGAGCGAGCGAGCGGACGATCCGCTCGGCGCCCCCGAACCGCTCGGGGTGGAGGAACGTCGTGACGTGGACGATCCTCATGCCGCGCCCGCCGAGCCGGCGCCGTCCCCGCCCCCGATCACGCCCGCCGGTCCGCGTCCAGGGCGGCCGCGACCGACGTCGCGCCCCAGAGCGAGGTGTCCTCCTCCAGGATGACGCGGATCGGCACCTCCTCCAGGACCTCCGCCATCGTGGGGTGGCTGCGGAAGCGCTCGGCGAACGTCCCGTCGCGGAGCGCGGGGAGGATCTTCGGCGCGATCCCGCCCCCGACGTACAGCCCTCCGGTCGCGAGGGTCATCAGCGAGAGGGTCTGCGCCGCCGCCGCGTAGAGGCGACAGAGAAGGCGGAGCGCCGCCTCGCACGCCCGGCACTCGGCGGCGAGGGCGGCGGCGCTCACGACCCGCGGGGCGTCGGCGGCGACGATCCGACGTGCGACCTCGAGCGACGGCGGCGCGTCGCCGCGCTCCACGACGAAGTCGTAGAGGTTCTTCAGCCCCGGTCCGGAGACCGCCCGCTCCCAGGTCGCGGCGCCGTACCGCCCGGCCAGGAAGCGGACGAGCGCGATCTCCTCCTCGCCGCGCGGCGCGATCTCCGCGTGGCCGCCCTCCGACGGGAGCGGCCGGACGGCGTCGCCCCGGCGCGCGAGGATCCCCATGCCGAGGCCGGTCCCCGCGGCGACCAGCGCCGCGTTCCCGCCCCCGTCCGGGTCCCCTTCGACGAGCGTCTCCAGCCGGCCGGGGTCGAGCAGCGCGACGCCGTGCCCGGTGCTCTCGAGGTCGTTCAGCAGCACCACGCGCTCCTCCGGGAGACCGAACCAGCGCGCGATCTCGCCGCGGTCGAGGTCCCAATCGAGGTTCGTGGCGTCGACCCGGCCGTCGATCACCGGGCCGGCGACGCCGAACGCGGCCGCGGTGACCGCCTTCGCGTCGCCGCCGAGGAACGCCTCGAGGATCGCGGGGAACGTCTCGTGCTCGTGGCTCTTGAACCGTCCCGTCCGGATCGGCGCCCGCGGGGAGCCGCCCGGCGCGGCGAGCAGGAGCCGCGTGTTCGTGCCGCCGATGTCGCCGCCGAGGATCATGCGTCCCCTTTTACGGTTCGCGCCCGAGCGGCACCACGGGTTGTCGCGCCGCCCGACGATCGACCGGTCCGGTTCGGAGGCGCATTCCGGCGCCGAAGGCATAGAGTGTCGCCCATGTTCCCCCGCGTCCGCACGACCCCGGC
>JBICIB010000471.1:0-10425 GCA_043101415.1 Planctomycetota bacterium JB042
TTCCACGGCACGTCGAACTTCTTCGGACCGATCAGCGAGAAGACCTCGTCCTCCTTCTTGTCCTCGCGGACGAGGGTCGCGGTGAGGCCGAGGCGTCGGGTCGCCTGGATCTCGGCGGTCACCCGGAAGACCGGCGCCGGGAGGAGGTGGACCTCGTCGTAGACGACGAGCCCCCACTCGTTCATCGAGAAGAGGTCGAAGTGGACGAACGGGTCGGTCTTCTTCCGGCGGTACGTCAGGATCTGGTACGTGGCGATCGTGACCGCCTTCACCTCCTTCGTCTCGCCGGTGTACTCCCCGATCTCCTCCTCCGGGATCTCCGTCTTGTCGAGCAGCTCGTTCTTCCACTGGCGGACCGCCACGACGTTGGTGGTCAGGACGAGGGTCTTCGCCCCGACCCGCTGCATCGCGGCGAGGCCGACGATCGTCTTCCCGGCGCCGCACGGCAGGACGATCACCCCCGAGCCGCCCTTCTCCGAGCCGCCGGCGTAGAAGACGTCCGCCGCGTCGCGCTGGTACGGCCGGAGCTGGAACGGCGTGCCGTCCCGCCGCGACGTGCCGCGGAGACGGAGCTCGAACGGCGCGCCGACGACGTACCCCGCGAGGTCCTCGACCGGGTAGCCGATCCGGATCAGCGCCTGCTTCACCTCGCCGCGCATCTCCGGCGGCACCAGCAGCCGCTCGCCCGCCTCCGATCGCCCGATCAGCTTCTTCACGGCGGCGTTCCGCGTCACGTCCCGGAGGAGCTCCGCGTCGGACGACTCCAGCCAGATCCCCTCGTCGTCGCGCGCCAGCCGGAGCAGGCCGTACTTCCGGATGTTCTCGCGGACGTCCCGCTCGACGTTCGGCGGGACCGGGTAGCGCGACCGGGAGCGGAGGAACTCGAGGATCGCGTCCGCGTCGAGGCCGGACGCCGCGGCGTTCCAGATCGACAGCGGCGTGATGCGGTACGTGTGGAAGAACTCCGGCGACTTCTCGAGCTCGGCGAACCGCGCGAGGAAGTCGCGGGCCTCGTGGAACCCGTCCGAGTTCACCTCCAGCAGGACCGTGCGGTCCCCCTGGACCGTCAGCGGCTTCCCCGTCCCGTTCGTGTCCCACGGCTCGGTCATGCCGTCCTCTCCCGCGTCGCGCGCGTCCGGTCGTTCCGCCGCCGTCCGGCGCGCGGCGCGAGGCGGGTCGCCCGGAGTCGGGCCCCCGTCGCCGAGCGCCGCACCTTCTCGAGCGCCGCCGGCGGCTTCGCCGCCACGAGCCGCCCGCCGCCGTCCCCGCCCTCGGGGCCGAGGTCGATCACCAGGTCGGCGGCGCGGATCACGTCGAGGTTGTGCTCGATCACCACCACGGTGTGCCCGGCGTCGACGAGCCGGAACAGCACGTCGACGAGGCGCGCCACGTCGTCGGGGTGCAGCCCGGTCGTCGGCTCGTCGAGGAGGTAGAGCGTCGATCCCTGACGGGTCTTCCCGAGCTCGGCCGCGAGCTTCACCCGCTGGGCCTCGCCGCCGGAGAGGGTGGTCGCCGGCTGGCCGAGCCGGAGGTACCCGAGGCCGACGTCGCGCAGGAGCTCGAGCGGCCCCCGCACCTTCCGGTGGTTCTCGAAGAACGCCACCGCCTCGTCGACCTCCATCTCCAGCACGTCGGCGATCGACCTCCCGCCGTAGGTCACCGCGAGCGTCTCCCGGTCGAACCGCTTCCCGCCGCACGCGTCGCACGGCACGTAGACGTCCGACAGGAAGTGCATCTCGACCTGCACCATCCCCTTCCCCTCGCACGCCTCGCACCGGCCGCCCGCCTGGTTGAACGAGAAGCGCCGCCGCGTGAACCCCTTCATCCGCGCCTCGGGCGTCGAGGCGAAGACGGTCCGGATGGCGTCGAACACTCCCGTGTACGTCGCCGGGTTCGAGGCCGGGGTCTGGCCGAGCGGCGACTGGTCGACGACCGAGAGCCCCTTCAGCGTCCGCGGCACCTCGAGCGACCGGAGCGCCCCCCTCGGCGTCCGCCCGTCGAGCTTCGTCCGGAGGGCCGGCTCGAGGACGTCCATCACCAACGTCGACTTGCCCGAGCCGGAGACGCCGGTCACGCACGTCAGGACGCCGAGCGGCACGTCGACGTCGACGTCCTTCAAGTTGTGCAGCGACGCCCCGCGCAGCCGGATCGCCGGCCCGTCGAGGGGCCGTTCGGCCGCAGCGCCGGCGACCTCCTTCTCGCCCGAGAGGTACCGGCCGGTGAGCGAGCGCTCGTCGGCGGCGATGGCGGCCGGCGACCCCTGGGCCAGGATCGTCCCGCCGCGGTGCCCCGCGCCGGGCCCGACATCGATCACCCAGTCGGCGGCGCGGATGACGTCGAGGTCGTGCTCGACCACCAGGATCGTGTTCCCGAGCTTCTGGAGCCCCTTCAGCGTGTCGAGGAGCATCCCGGTGTCGCGCGGGTGCAGGCCGATCGTCGGCTCGTCGAGGACGTACAGCACGCCGACCAGACGGTTGCCGAGCTGGGTCGCCAGCCGGATCCGCTGCGCCTCGCCCCCCGACAGCGTCGCCGAGGCGCGCGCCAGCTCGAGGTAGCCGAGTCCGATGTCGTTCAGCACGTCGAGCCGGTTCCGCACCTCGCGGACCAGCTCGGCCGCGACCGCGCGCCGCGCGCCCTTCACCCGGAGACCGGAGAAGAACGCCGCCGCCTCCGCGACCGTCTTCCGCGCCACCGCGCCGATCGTCTCCCCGCCGACCTCGACCGCCCGCGACAGCGGGTTCAGGCGCTCGCCGACGCACTCCTCGCACTCCCCTTCGGCGACGTACGGCGCCAGCCACCGCCGCCAGTACCCGCCGTCCTCGCCCCCGCGGTACTTCCGCGCGACGCGCGCGAGGAGCCCCTCCCACTCGACCTCGTACACGTACTCGCGCTTCCGCGTGCGCGACTCGCGCTTGACGTTCACCGAGAGCGGCCGGTCGTACCCCTCGAGGACCGCCCGCCGCGCCCGGGCCGGCAGCTTCTCGAACGGCGTCCGCCGGTCGACGCCGAGCTCGTCGAGGAGGACCTTCAGCGCCTCGTACGCGCCGAGCCGCTGCAGGTCGATCCGACGCAGGGCGAGCGCGCCGAACAGGAGCGGCTTCTCCGGGCGGACGACCAGCCGGTCGACGTCGGCCCGGTCGACGCGGCCGAGTCCGTCGCACGTCTCGCACGCGCCGAGGTGCGAGTTGAACGAGAACATCCGGGGGTGCAGGTCGTCGTCGAGCCGCGCCCCGTGCGTCGGGCAGTGCGGGTCGTCGGTGTAGACCGTCTCCACGCCGTCGACGTCGCGGACGACCGCGATCCCCTTCCCGACCCGGTACGCCTCCTCCAGCGCGTCGGCGAGCCGGACCCGCACGCCCTTCTTCACGCCGAGCCGGTCGACGACCAGCTCGAGGAGGTCGGCGCCGGCCGCGTCCGGGAGCTCCTCGTCGAGCCTCCGCTCGTCGCCGTCGATCGACACCCGGACGAACCCGGCCTTCTTCAGGTCGTCGGCCCGGTCGGCCAGGAGCGCCGGGTCGTCCCACGCCGTGTCGGACGCGAAGTCGGAGCGCCAGAGCGGCGCCAGCACGCGGACCCGCCGGCCGTCGAACCGCTTCAGCGCGTCCTTCGCGGCCTCGGTCGGCGCCCGGGCGAGGAGGACCTCGCCGCAGTCGGGGCAGCGCGGCGTCCCGACCCGCGCGTAGAGGACGCGGAGGTAGTCGTGGATCTCGGTCGAGGTGGCGACCGTCGAGCGGGGGTTGCGCGAGCCGGCCTTCCGGTCGATCGCGATCGCCGGCGCGAGCCCCTCGATCCGGTCGACCGGCGCCCGGTCCATCCGGGAGAGGAACCGCCTCGCGTAGGTCGACATCGATTCGACGAACCGCCGCTGCGCCTCGGCGAAGATCGTGTCGAACGCGAGCGACGTCTTCCCGGACCCCGACACGCCGGTCACGACCGTGAACGAGCCGTGCGGCACCGACACGTCGACCCGCCGCAGGTTGTTCTTCGTCGCCCCGTGGACGTTCAGCGCCCGCCCTCCGTCGTCCTCGGCGCTCCGGACGATCGGGTTCGGGTTCGGCGCCGCCGGGGAGAGGTACTCCTTCAGCAGCCGCCCGGTCCACGACCGCTTCCGCCGGACCGCCTGCCGCGGCGTCCCGGTGAAGACGACCTCGCCGCCCCCCGCGCCTCCCTCCGGGCCGAGGTCGATCATCCAGTCGGCGACCTTCACGACGTCGAGGTTGTGCTCGATCACGACCACCGTGTTCCCCGCGTCGACGAGGACCTGGAGGGCGTCGATCAGCCGCTCGACGTCGGCGAAGTGGAGGCCGGTCGTCGGCTCGTCGAGGATGTACAGCGTCCGCCCGGTGCCGGGCCGGGCGAGCTCGGAGGCGAGCTTCAGCCGCTGCGCCTCGCCGCCCGAGAGGGTCGTCGCGGTCTGCCCGAGCGCGACGTACCCGAGGCCGACGTCGTGCAGCGTGCCGAGGATGCGCGACAGCTTCGGGTGGTGCTCGAAGAAGGCGACCGCCTCCTCGACGGTCATGTCGAGGACGTCGCGGACGTTCTTCCCGCGGTACTCGATCTCGAGGGTCTCGCGGTTGTACCGCTTCCCCGCGCAGCCGTCGCACGGGATCTCGAGGTCGGCGAGGAACTGCATCTCGACGACCTGGACCCCCGCCCCGCCGCACTCCTCGCACCGCCCGCCGGAGACGTTGAACGAGAACCGCCCCTTCTTGTAGCCGCGCGCCTTCGACTCCGGCAGCATCGCGAACAGGTCGCGGACGTGGTCGAACGCGCCGGAGTAGGTCGCGGGATTCGAGCGCGGCGTGCGGCCGATCGGGGCCTGGTCGATCTCGACGACCTTGTCGACGTGCTCGATCCCCTCGATCGCGTCGTGCGCGCCGACCGGGGCGCGCGCGCCGTGCAGGGTCCGGGCGAGCGCCCGCTTCAGGACCTTGTCGACCAGCGTCGACTTCCCCGACCCGGAGACCCCGGTCACGGCGACGAACCGGCCGAGCGGGATCTCGACGTCGACGCCCTTCAGGTTGTGCTGGCGCGCGCCGCGGATCGCGAGCACCTCCCCCGTCCCCGCGCGCGCCTTCGCCGGCCTCTCGATCCGGAGCTCGTCGCGGAGGTAGCGCGCGGTGATCGACGACTCGTGCGCGAGCACCTCGGCCGGCGTCCCGACGGCGACGATCTCGCCCCCCTCGGTCCCGGCCCCCGGCCCGACGTCGACCAGCCAGTCCGCCTCGAGCATCGTGTCCTTGTCGTGCTCGACCACGACGACCGTGTTGCCGCGGTCGCGGAGCTCCTTCAGCGTGCCGAGGAGCTTCTGGTTGTCGCGGGCGTGCAGCCCGATCGACGGCTCGTCGAGGACGTAGAGGACGCCCTGCAGCTCGGCGCCGACCTGGGTCGCGAGCCGCACGCGCTGCGCCTCGCCGCCGGAGAGCGTCCGCGCCCCGCGGTCGAGCGGGAGGTAGCCGAGGCCGACGTCGACCAGGAACCGGAGGCGGGTCCGGATCTCCTTCACGACCTCGGCGCCGATCGGCGCCTCGGCGCCGGCGAGCTCGAGCGCCTCGAACCAGTCCCTCAGCTCCTCGACGGTGCTCGCCTCCAGCCGGTCGATCGTCCGGTCGCGGAACGTCACCGCCCGCGCGGCCGGGCCGAGCCGCGTCCCCTCGCACTCGGGGCACGACGTGCGCGTCATGTACCGCTCGAGGTGCGACGCCTTCGTCATCCGCCAGAAGTTCTCCATCGTCGGGACGAGGCCGGGGATCGGCTTCAGGTCCTCCCCCTTCACCTTCTTCCCGCCGGCGGTCTCGTACTCCCACTTCAGGCGGAGCTTCTTCTTCCCCGAGCCGTACAGGAGGACGTCCTGCTGCGCCTTGGTCAGCGTCCGCCACGGCTGGTCGAGCGTGAACCCGAAGAACCGGGCGACCTCCTCCAACGCCTCCGGCCCGAGCCGCGAGTACGTGAGGTAGCCGGTCTTCGTCATCGTCGCGAAGCACCCCTCGCGGATCGACTTCTCCTGGTTCGGGACGATCAGGTCGACGTCGAACGACCGGCTCTCCCCCAGCCCCGCGCACGCGTCGCACGCGCCGTACGGCGAGTTGAACGAGAAGAGGCGCGGCTCGAGCTCGGGGAAGTCGACGCCGCAGTCGGGGCACGAGAGGCTGGCCGAGAACGTGACCTCCTCGTCGTCGATCGTCGCCGCGACCACGCCGCCCGCCATCCGGGCCGCCGTCTCGACCGCCTCGGCGAGCCGGCCCGCCTTGTCCGGCGTCGGCTTCAACCGGTCGACCACGACCTCGATGTCGTGCTTCTTGTTCCGGGCGAGGCGCGGGAGCGACTCCGGCTCGTCGAGGCGGACCTCCTCCCCGTCGACCCGCGCCCGGACGAACCCCTTCAGCCGGAGCGCCTCCAGCTCCTTCCGGTACTCCCCCTTCCGGCCGCGGACGATCGGGGCGAGGACCTGCACCCGCCGTCCGGCGCCCCGCTCGAGCAGCCGGTCCGCGATCTGGTCCCGCGTCTGGGCGGAGAGCGTCCGCCCGCACTCGACGCAATGCGGCGTGCCGAGCCGCGCGAACAGCAGCCGGAGGTGGTCGTGGATCTCGGTGATCGTTCCGACGGTCGAGCGGGGGTTCCGGTTGACCGTCTTCTGGTCGATCGAGATCGTCGGGGAGAGCCCCTCGACGTGGTCGACCTTCGGCTTCTCGAGCGTGCCGAGGAACTGGCGGGCGTACGCCGACAGCGACTCGACGAAGCGGCGCTGCCCCTCCTGATAGATCGTGTCGAACGCGAGCGACGACTTCCCGGATCCGGAGACCCCGGTGATGGTGGTCAGCGTCCCGCGCGGCACCCGAAGGTCGACACCCTTCAGGTTGTGCTCGCGGGCGCCCTGGACGACGATTTCTCGGAGCGTCATCGGGGGGGACGTCGTCTTCGCGCGGCTCTGATCCTCTGCATCGTGACCGGACGTCGGAAACGATCGATGCTACGCCCCGGCGCCGGGCGAAGGAAGCGAGATTCCCCGGCCTCGCGCGGCGGATCGGGAGGAGGACGCGGGCGGAAACCGCTTGACTCGTGGTCCGCGTGCGGACCGCACGGACGCCGGAGCGGCGGCGCCGACGGCGGAATCCTCTGGAACGAGGCCGCTCCGGACCGTCGAATGGTCCGCTTCACGACCCCCGGGGACCGGCTCTCCGATGGCCAAGGCACTCGACTTCGAGACGATCGACGTCGCGCCGCGCGCGCTCGACAAGGTGATCGTCGTGATGCCGGCGTACAACGCCGAGCAGACGCTCGAGCGGACGTTCCGGGACATCCCGATGGACGTCGTCGACGAGGTGATCCTGGTCGACGACGTCTCGAAGGACCGGACCGCGGAGATCGCCCGCGACCTCGGCATCACCACGATCGTCCACGAGACGAACGGCGGGTACGGCGCGAACCAGAAGACGTGCTACCGGACCGCGTTGGAGCACGGCGCCGACATCGTGGTGATGGTCCACCCGGACTACCAGTACGACGCCCGCGTCGTCCCGGCGATGTGCGAGTTCATGCGCCTCGGGATCTGCGACGCGGTCTTCGGGTCGCGCATCCGGACCCGCGCCGAAGCGCTCGCGGGCGGGATGCCGGTCTGGAAGTACCTCGCGAACCGCTGCCTCACGATCACCGAGAACGTCGTCCTCGGCCAGAACCTCGGCGACGCGCACACCGGCATGCGCGCGTACACCCGCGACGTGCTCGAGACGATCCCGTTCGAGAGCAACTCGGACGACTTCGTCTTCGACTCGCAGTTCATCTCGCAGCTGGTCCACTACCGCTTCCGGATCGGGGACGTGCCGGTCCCGACCCGGTACTTCGCCGAGGCGTCGTCGATCAACTTCGTCCGGAGCACGAAGTACGGCCTCGGGACCCTCGCGGTCCTCGGCCAGTTCACGCTGAAGCGCCTCGGGCTCGCCCACCCCGCGATCTACGCCGCTCCGACCCCGTGACCGCCGCGGTCGCGCTCCTCTACGTCGCCCTGCTGATCGGCAAGCTCGCGGCGGCCGGGCGGGACCTGTTCGGCGACGAGGCGTTCTACTGGATGTGCGCGCAGCGGCTCGACGTCGCGTTCGCCGACCATCCGTTCATGACCGCCCTCCTCGCGCGCGGCGGCGTCGAGCTGCTCGGACCGACCCCGATCGGGCTCCGGATCGCGTTCATCGCCTGCGGGGCGCTCCTCCCGGTCCTCGTCTGGCTCCTCGCCCGACCGGTCGTCGGCGCGCGCGACGCGTGGTGCGCGGCCGGCCTCTCGCTCTGCGCCCCCGCGACCGCGCACCTCGGCGTGATCGCGATCCCCGACGTCCCGCTGATGCTCTTCGGCGCGCTGGCGCTGGTCGGCTTCGAGCGGGCGACCCGCACCGGGTCGACGGGCGCGTGGCTCGTCGCCGGCCTCGGCTGCGCCCTCGCGCTGTCGACGCACTACCGCGGCGTCCTCTTCCCGTTCGCGTTCGGGTGCTTCCTCGTCGGCACGCGCTCGGGGCGCGCGCGGCTCCGGACCGGACGGGCGTGGGCGGCGCTCGGCGTGGCGCTCCTCGGGCTCCTCCCCGTCGTCCTGTACAACCTCCGGCTCGACTGGGCGCCGCTGAAGTACCAGGGATCCGAGCGGCACTCCGGCGGGTTCGACGTCGAGGGGCTCCTCGAGCACCTCCCCGCGCAGGCCGCGGTCGTCACGCCGGCCCTCTACGTGGCGTGCCTCGCCGCGCTCGTCTCCCTCCTCCGACGCTGGCGCCGCGGCGACGAGCGCGCCGCCCTCTTCGCGACGTTCGCGCTCGCGCACCTCGGCCTGTTCCTCGTCACCAGCCCGATCGCCGACTCGGAGCACGCGACGGTCCACTGGCCGGCCCCCGGCTACCTCCCGCTCCTCGTCTTCGTCCCCGGCGTCGTGCGGGACTGGGTCGCGCGCGCCGCGGACGCCGCGGCGCGTCGACGACGGACGATCGGCGCCGCGCTCGTGCCGGGGATCGGCCTCGTCGGCCTCGCGTTCGTCTTCGTCGAGTGGTCGACCGGGTGGCCCGGGTACGGACCGCTGCACCGGCCGTTCGCGGGGTGGGCCGACGCGGTCGCGGCGACCGAGCGCCACCTCGACGAGGTCGCGCCCGGGCCGGACGGGAGGGTCCTCGTCGTCGCCGACGACTACCTCCTCGCCGGCAACCTCGAGATGCGGCTCGGCGACCGCGTCGAGGTGTTCGTCCTCGACCACCCGAAGAACGTCGCCCACGGCCGGCAGAAGCAGTACGCCCTCTGGCGGCTCGACGAGGCCGGGCTCCGGGAGCGGCGGGCGGGCCGGGACGCGCTGCTCGTGTTCGACCGGGACCAGGGACGGTCGCGGACGTGGGACGAGTGGCGCGCGCACGGGGACGCCGTGTTCGCCCGGGCGGTCGAGCTCGAGGCGGTCCACGCCGAGGGGAAGCGGCCGGAGCGGCCGCGGTTCTTCGTGGTGCGGGGCGAGGGCGTGCGGGGGGAGTGAGGGAGCCGGGGGCGGAGGGGGCTGGGGGCTGGGGGCTGGGGAGCCGTATCCGCCGAGTCGGGTTCGTGGTTTCGGGGAATCCCGGCAAGGGAGGCGGAGTTCGCGTCGTCCCATGCCTCCGTTCGATCCGACTCGATCACGGGAGATCTCGGGATGTCACGCCTCTTCGTCCGCCTCGCCTTCCTCGTCCCCTTCCTGTCGCCGGCCGCGCTCGCCGGGGACGACGGTCCGGCGGAGGCTCCGCCGTTCCTGACGATCCTGGAGCACTCGGTCCGGCTCGAGTTCGGCGACGAACGCGGCACGACGATGGCGGAGTTCATCGAGGCCGCGCAGGAGGTGCTCGGGAAGACGTTCGACTACGACCGGCAGGCCGACGGCCACGTCCTCGTCCGGTGCAAGGGGACGATGGACGTCCCGAAGCACGAGTTCTGGTCGGCGTTCCAGACCGTGCTCCGCGCGCACGACTACGTCGTCGTCCCGTACGGTCGGATCGCGCCGCCGGACGGGCCGCCCCTCGACGCGGAGACCGGGCTGTTCGCCATCCGCAACCTGCGCGGCGCCCAGGGCGCGAAGCCCGGATACGTCAAGTCGCACGCGCCGGTGGTCCGGCGCGAGGATCTCGCCCGTCACGCCGACGACCTCGGCCTCGTCGTCACCACGTCGTTCCGCCTCGAGCACGTCCACTGCCAGGACGCGACGAACATGCTCCAGTCGTACTTCACGGACCCGATGCTGGAGTCGGTCCGCGCCGTCAGCGCGTCGAACTCGATCGTGGCGACCGGCTTCGCGTCGACGCTGATCGGGATCGACCGGCTGCTGCGGCAGGTCGACGTCGCGGCCCCGTCGTCGCCGCGCACGCTGGCGCGGATCCCGCTGCGGCACGCGGTCGCCCGGGAGATCCTCCCGATCGTCGCGGGCCTCGCCGCGGCCGATCC
>JBICIB010000472.1:0-2534 GCA_043101415.1 Planctomycetota bacterium JB042
CAGGCGGCGGAGTTCCCTCCGGAGTGTCGGGACGGCGAGTACGAGAAGCGCATCCAGGCGGCGTTTCCGATCCACCCGGAGATCTTCGACCGGCTCTACACGGACTGGTCCACCCTCGGGAAGTTCCAGCGCACCCGGGGCGGGCTGCGTCTCATGGCCGCAGTGATCCACAGCCTCTGGGAGAAGGGCGACAGGAACCCGCTGATCCTGCCTTCCACCGTGCCGATCGATGATCCGCGCGTGCAGTCGGAGCTGACGCGCTACCTCTCAGACAACTGGGCTCCCATCATCGAGAAGGACGTGGACGGGCCGGCGTCGCTGCCCCTGAGGATCGACGCCGACCAGCCGAACCTCGGGAAGCTGCACGCCACCCGGCGGGTGGCGCGCCCGATCTACATGGGCTCTGCACCTACGGCGGCAGCGGCGCACCGAGGGCTCGAGGATCGGCGGGTGAAGCTCGGCTGCGTCATGCCGGGCGAGTCTCCCGCCATCTTCGGGGACGCGCTCCGAAAGCTCGCGGCGACCGCGACCTACTTGTACCAGGACGGGCCGCGCGTCTGGTACTCGACCCAGCCAACCGTCACCAAACTGGCCGAGGACCGCGCCGAGCAGCTCAAGCGGGATCCGGACAAGGTCGCGGAGGAGCTGGACGAGCGCGTGCGCGCCGACCTACGTCAGACCTCGGACTTCTCGCGCATCCATCCGCTGCCGCGCTCGGGCACGGACGTACCCGATGACCTCGACGCGAGGCTCGTCGTGCTTCCGCCCGAACATCCGTACACGAGGGAAGCGGGCAGCGCCGCGGAGACGGCCGCGAACGCGATCCTCGAGTCGCGTGGTAGTTCGCCTCGCCTCTACCGGAATTCGCTCGTGTTCCTGGCTGCGGACAAGGTCCGTCTTCAGGACCTCGACGACGCGGTTCGGCGCTTCCTGGCGTGGCGGTCGATCCTGGACGAGAAGGACACGCTCAACCTCGACCCGCACCAGGTGCGTCAAGCCGAGACACAGCGGAAGGCCGTCGACGGCGAGGTGGTCGCCCGTCTGCCCGAAACGTACCAGTGGCTCCTGGTTCCCGAGCAGGAGACGCCGCAGGCAGCGGTCCGCTGGGCCGCGACGCGACTGACCTCCGGCGAGGGACTCGCCGCGCGGGCGGCGAAGCGCCTCCGCAGCGATGAACTCCTGATCAATGCGCTCGGCGCGACCATCCTGCGCAAGCACCTAGACGATGTCCCTCTCTGGCGTGAAGACCAGGTCGCCGTTCGGCAGATCGTGGAGGACTTTGCTCGGTACTTGTACTTGCCCCGGGTCTCACGGCCCGATGTGCTGGTTCAGGCGATGCGGGATGGGATCGCGCTTCTCACTTGGCAGACAGACTCCTTCGCCTATGCGGAGAGCTACGACGAAGAGAAGAAGCGATTCCGAGGGCTTCAGGCGCAGAAAGTGGTGACCCTGACTGCGGACGGCCCGGGCCTCCTGGTGAGGCCCGATGTCGCCAAGCGCCAGCTGGAGGAGGAGCAGCCGGGGCCTCCGCCGAGCCCCACGCCAGGAGGCACCGGACCCGGCCCCGGACCCGGACCAGACCCCGATCCGCAGCCCACTCCGCCCGAGCCTCCCAAGCAGCGTCGGTTCCACGGGACCGTCACGCTCGATCCCACGCGGGTCGGGCGCGACGCGAGTCGCATCGCTGACGAGGTCGTCGCACACCTGGTCGGACAGGTCGGCGCCGACGTGCGGGTCACTCTCGAGATCGAAGCGGCTCTCCCCGACGGCGCCACGGACCAGACGATTCGGACCGTGACCGAGAACAGCAACGCACTGAAGTTCACGTCGCACGGGTTCGAGAGCGAGTAGCCCTTTTCGGGGAGTCGTAGGGAGAACGCGGTGTCGAAGCCAAAGGCAGTTGATCTGCAAGTGCGACAGACGGACCTCAGGGTCGCCCTCAAGAAGGCTCTCGCTGGCAAGAGAAAGAGGGACTCGCTGAAGGCGACGGTCGAGTTGGCCGTCGCCGAAGACGAACTGACGCTGCGGGCGCTCGGCGCCCAGATCTCCCTTCCTGCCGACGCATCGGTGCGATGTTGGGTACGAGTCCCCCTTCACGTCCTCGCCGACGCTGCACCCGATGAGTCCGCTGGCTGCGACACACTCTCGTTCCACATCAAGTCCGGGAGTTTCCGATGTGGAGAAGTCACCTGGGAGTCTCCCGACGTGCGGATCGGCTCATTCCGAGAGCAGCCGATCCCGCAAGAGGAACGAGGCTGGCGCCCCGGCCAACGGGGAAGCGATGATCGAGCCAAGCGCCCGAGGCCAGGATTCCGCGATGCCTATCGGGCCATGCGCGGACTCCCCAGCGACTACGACTTCGCGGAAGAGGAGGTCCGAACTGTCCAGATCGAAATCCGCAAAGCACTTCGGCGTGTCGAGGACGATCTGTTTCCCTTCGGGATCCAACGTGATGATCTCCTGGACCTGATCGATCGGAAGATCGGCATTCAGTTGAAGGAGGGACAGCGCTAGCGTGACCAGCCCGATCAAAC
>JBICIB010000473.1:0-9488 GCA_043101415.1 Planctomycetota bacterium JB042
CCGCGCGGTCGGCGCCACCGCCCCCGGCCTCCCCGGCGTCGTGATCGGCGCGACCGACGCGATCGCGTGGTCGATGACGAACTTCTTCGGCGACCACGAGGACATCGTCCCGGTCGAGGTCGACCCGGACGACCGGTCCCGCTACCGCGCCCCCGACGGCTTCCGCCCGTTCGAGACGAGGACCCTCCCCCACCCCGACGGCCGGGTCGAGCTCGTCCTCCGGACCACCGTCTACGGACCGATCGTCTTCCCGGACAACCTCGACCCGCGCCCGCTCGCCCTCGCGTCGACCGCCCTCCGCGACGGCATGACGAACCTCGGCCTCCTCGACCTCCACCACGTCGACACGCTGGAGGAGGCGCTCGACGTCGGCGCGCGCTGGTACGGACCGTCGCAGAACCTCGTCGTCGCCGCCGCCGACGGCCGCATCGGCTGGGTCGTCACCGGCTGCTTCCCGAAGCGCCGCGGCTTCGACGGGAAGGCCCCGCGCTCGTGGGCCGACGGCGAGTTCGGGTGGGACGGCCTCCTCGACGAGTCGGCCCGGCCGCGGGCGATCGTCGAGGACGGCGTCCTCTTCTCCGCCAACGGCCGGATGCTCCCGCTCGAGCGCGCCCGCCTCCTCACCCGCTGCTGGGCGCCGTCCGACCGCCAGCGCCGCATCGAGGAGCTCCTCGCCGCCGACGGCCCGTTCGCCGAGGCCGACTTCCGCGCCATGCAGCTCGACGTCGACCTCGCCGCGCTCGCTCCGTTCCGCGACGTCTTCCTCGAGGTCGTCCCGGAGGGGGAGCCGGACCCGACCCTCGCCCGGTACCGCGCCGCGCTCGTCGACTGGGACGGGACCGCCGCCGTCGACCAGCGCGCCGTCGGCGTCCTCCTCGCGTTCCAGGCGGAGCTCCGCGAGCGCGTGCTCGGCCCGGTCCTCGAGCGGGCGCGCGAGGTGAACCCCGGCTTCGTCCACACCTGGATGCTGGTCGACGAGCCGCTCTTCCGCCTCCTCGAGGAGCGCCCCGCGCACTTCCTCCCCGCGAACGTCCCGAGCTGGACCGCGCATCTCCGCGCCGCCGCCGACGCGATCGGTCGCCGCCGCGAAGGACGTCCCCCGCTCGACACGCCGTGGGGCGAGCGGAACCGTCTCCGCGCCGCCCACCCGTTCGCGCGGAGCCTCCCCGCCTTCCTCGCCGGCCGCCTCGCCGCGCCCGCCCACCCGCAACCCGGCACGACGCAGACCGTCCGCGTCGCCGCCCCCGCCTACGGCGCCAGCCTCCGCCTCGTCGCCTCCCCCGGCCACCTCGACGAGGCGACGATGCACCTCCCGATCGGCCAGAGCGGCCACCCCCTCTCCCCCCACCTCATGGACGCGCACGAGGCGTGGGCCGAGGGGCGCGCCGAGCCGCTCCTCGCCGGCCCGCCGGTGTCGACGTTCACGCTCGCGCCGCGGTGAGGAGGCGGTCGTTCCCGGATCAGTCGAGCGTCACCGCGTCCTCGGACAGCACTTGATCGAGTCGGCCGGCCTTGAGCAGGAGCACGACCTCGCCCAACCTTCGAGTCGCTCGAACGCACCGCATCCGCGCGGCGTCCTCGGAAACACCCAACCGCCGACCGATGTCGGCGAAGGCGAGACCCTCCCACTCACGCATGTGGAGAGCGTCCTGATCCTCCAAGGACAGGAGGTCACGCGCCAGCACGATCCACGCGCCCTCCTCGTCTCGCACCGCACGCACGTCCGGACCCGTGTACGGCCGGCCCGGCCCGGCCCGGCCGCCCGACGCGTGATCCGGATCGAAGCCGTCCGCGCATCGGTCGTGGCCTCGCTTGGCCGCCCGATACCGGTTCGCGAGCGAACGCAACGTCGAGAGGACGACCTTGCTCATGAGGGCCCGGAACTGCGCCCGATCGGCGATGGAGATCCTCGGCCCGTTTCGAAGCACTCGGACGACCGCCTCCTGCACCACGTCGCTGGTGTCGTCGAGGCGCCGCACGATCCCTCCGAGGTTTCGGCTGACCATCCCACGAATCCAGTCCAACTCGCGCAGCAGCAGCAGGTGGAGCGCGGCCTCGTCTCCTCGCCGTGAGCGCTCGACCAGGTCCGACGTGTCCTCCCCATCCTCCGACCGGTCGTCGGGCTCACCCTCCGATTCGTGCTCGCGGTCCATTCCTTCGACTGCCATACGTCCGGTTTCCTCGGAATCGGGAGTATGGCTCCAGGAACCCCGTTCCCGAAAGAACCGAACCGATCGAAGCCCGGCGATGTCCAAGCGCCGCGACGCGAGCTATCTTCTGCGCCGGCCCGAGGAGGGGATTCCCGGCGGCCCGCCGGACCTCGGTCGCGCGCGAACGATCGAAGAGGAACGAGGGGAGGAAACCGGCATGGATTGGGGATCCCATCATCCGCACGAGGAGTTGATCCGCCTGGTCGAGTCGCTCCGGAGTGTCGACCCGACAGCCGCCGACGCCATCCTGTTCCGGTCGGTCCGAGGGCTGGCGGTCCCCGACGCGGCCGGCCTGCTCGGTCTGCCGGAGCGCGAGTTCGTCGCGCGGTTCCGGGCCGGGCGCGCCTGGATCGAACTGGCCCTCCAGACCCGGGCCCAGAACCCTGTCACCGGAGACGAGGAGCGGCTCGCCTTCGTGTCGGACCGCCTCGGACCGAACGCCGACCCGCACGCCGCCATTCCGACCGCGGCCGAGTCGGACTCACGACTCCGTCGGCTCCTCGAGCTCGCCGGCTCCGGCGATGCCGAACTCCTCCCTGACCGCACCGCGCTCCTCGGAGGCGCCGACCTCCTCGCCCCCGCCCGGAAGCCGAGCCGCATCGGTCCCTACGACATCAAGAAGATCCTGGGCCGCGGCGGCATGGGGATCGTGTACCTCGCCGAGCAGCGGAGCCCCCGTCGGGAGGTGGCGCTGAAGACCATCCGGGGGGACTCCGTCACCTCCGAAGCCCGTCGCCGCTTCGAACACGAGCCCGAGTTCCTCGCGCGCTTGCGCCATCCGGGGATCGCCCAGGTGTTCGAAGCCGGTAGCGCCGACATCGATGGGGCCTCCGTCCCGTACTACGTCATGGAGTACGTCAAGGGACAGCCCCTCACCGAACACGTCTCCGACGCCGGGCTGGGAATAGAGGAGAAGCTCCATCTCCTCGCCAAGGTCTGCGATGCTGTCGAGCACGCCCATCGGAATGGTGTGTTGCACCGCGACCTCAAACCGTCGAACGTCTTGGTCGACGCTTCCGGCGAGCCGCGGGTGCTCGACTTCGGCATCGCCCGACTGCTCGACAACGACGCCGGCGCCACGCGGCACACCGACCCCGGTGCGATCGTCGGAACGCTCGCGTACATGAGCCCGGAGCAGGTGGACGTTCGGAGCGACCTCGACGAACGCGCCGACGTCTACGCGCTCGGCGTGCTCGGCTACGAGATCCTGAGCGGCGGCCTGCCCATCCCCGTGTCGGGGCTCCCGCCGCAACAGGCGATCCGGGCCATCGCCGAGCAGGACCCGATCCGACTCGGGGCCTGCGACCGCGCCTTTCGAGGCGACCTCGAGACGATCTTCGCCCGGGCACTGGAGAACGAGCCGAGCCGTCGCTACTCGAGCGCCGCGGCTCTCGCCGCGGATCTCCGCCGCTTCCTCGACCACGAGCCGATCAGCGCGCGCCCCCCGAGCACGTGGTACGCCCTGATGAAGCTCGCCCTAAGGAATCGGGCGACCTTCTCCGCCGTCGCCGTGTTCCTCGTCCTCTTTTTCGCGGGTGCGGTCTTGTGGGGTCTCCGAGAGCGGTCGTTGAGGACCTCCATCGCGCGAGAGCGGGAGACACTGGCGGAGGTCCTGGGATTCCACAACACGATGCTCTCCTCGACCGCCCGGGCGGTCGGAGGCGGGCCGAACGTCCGAGTGGTGGACGTGCTGGTCGAAGAGGCCTCGCGCATCGGCGATTTGAGCGAAGGGCGCCCCGAGGTCGAGGCCGCCATCCGGCTCACGCTCGGCTCCTCTTTCGTTGCGATCGGATACGCCGACGAAGCCGTCGCGCAGCTTCGAGCCGCGGAGGCCCTCTACGTGCTGACCGAGGGAACGGACTCGCTGAACACTCTGCGATGCCGCGCAAAACTCGGACTCGCCCTCCTCCTCGCCGGCTCGTGTCACGAAGTCGAGCGGATCGTCGTCCCGCTTCTGCAAACGAGCGCACGCGTCCTCGGTCCCGACCACTGGGTTACCCTCGAGGCCTTGCTGCACCTCGCCGGTGCCCGGAGTTCGCTCGGCCACCTCGAGGAGTCGAGGCTCCTGACCGAGGAAGGCCTCTCGCGGGCACGTCGATCGAGCAACCACGAGTTGATGCTCGATTTCACGAATCAGCTCTCGATCGTGTTGAATCGCCAGGGAGATTCCGAGCGCGCGGTGAGCCTCCTTCGGGACCTCTTGGACGAGGTCGTGGCGCGTTACTCGAACGAGCACCGGCTCGCGTCGGTCGCTCGGAGCAACTTGGCGTCGGCACTTCACGATCTTCGCCGTAGGGACGAGGCGGAGACGCTTTACCGCCAGAGCCTCGACTGGATCAGGCTCAACTACGGCGCCGATCACCCGCTTTCCGTCACGACCAAGGCCAATCTCGCCCTCCTACTAAAGCATGCAGGGCGCCTCGCGGAGGCGGAGAGGCTCTACCAAGAGATCCTGTCTGCCGAACCGCTCCCTGCGGGCCACCCACAGATGATCACGACACGGAGCAACCTCTCGCAGCTTCTGAAAGCGCAGGGCAAGCTGGACGAGGCCGAGACCATGCTTCGGGACGCTCTCGCAACCTGTGAGGCCGCGCAACGCACCGACGATAGGGCCGCGCTCTCGGTCCGCCACAATCTGGGTCTTCTACTCCAGGAACGCGGCGCTCTTGCTGAGGCTGAGTCTCTTCTGTCCGACACCTGGCGAGATCGTCGCCGGTCGTACGGTCCCGAACATCCGTTGACTCTGAGTACCGCCCTCGCCTACGCGCTGACTCTCTCCAGCAGCGGAGTAGCGACTCGAGCCGAGGAGATCCTGCGGGAAATCCTTCCACTCCTTCGCACCCGAATGGGAGACGACCACGACCTCACGGTCCTCTGCGCACAGGAGCTCGCCGGAGTCTGCGTGATACTCGGCCGGCCCGACGAGGAGCTGGCCCGCGAAGCCTTCGAGCGGCGCCGCCGCCTGCGCGGAGATCGAGACCGAGACACCTTTCTCGCGGCGATGAACCTGGGAGCCTCCCTGGCCCGCTGCGGTCGGCACCACGAGGCCCTCGAGCCGTACTCCATCGCCGAAGAGGCCGCGGCGGCGGGCTACGCGTCGAATCTCGATTTCGGATTCCTCCGACTCGCCGTCGTGTCGTGCCTCACGCGCACCGGGCGGTTCGACGAGGCGGAGGCGCGGCTCGCGGAGTTCGGCCCGACCCACTTCGACCCTCCCCCCGCCGAAGATTCGATTCGCGAGTCCCTCTACGCGGCCCTCGCCGAGCTGGAGGCCGCGGCCTCCGAAGCCTCTCCACCTCCCTGATCCCGGCCGATCCGTCCAACCCGGGCCACTCGCCCCCCCGGGGGAATACCGAGTTCGGTTCTCGGCCGGATCGGGTTCCTCGGTTCCGAGACACGGGGTGCCGAGAACTCACGGCGCCCGTTCGTCTGCCCGCGGTGGAGCGGACGCGAGGAGTCTCGAGCGAGCAGTGACGAACAGGAAGGATGACCGATGGGTGAGCGACTCGGAACCGAGTGGACGATGCGTTGCTTCGCGGGAGCATTGGCCGCCGTGGTCGCGGCGGCGGGGGGGACCCTCCGGGCCCAGTGCCCGGAGCTCGCGAAGCTCCCGATCGGCCCCACCGGCGGCGACGCCGCGGGGTCGGCGGTCTCGATCCACGGGGACCTGGCCGTGGTCGGCGCCGAGTACGACGACGAGAACGGAGTGATCGACACGGGCTCCGTGTCCGTGTTCCGGTTCGACGGATCGAACTGGCTCTTCGACGCCAAGATCGTCGCCTCCGACGCGATGAAGGGCGACCGTTTCGGCCGTTCGGTCGACGTCTGGAGCGACGGGTTCGACGTGCACCGCATCGTCGTCGGCGCGCCGTATCACGACGGCGCGTTCCAGGACACGGGCACGGCGTACGTCTACTCCAGAACCATCGGCGGAACGTGGGCCCTCGAGACTCAGCTCTTCCCGACCGCCGCTGGCGGGGGCGAGTGGTTCGGCTGGGACGTCGCGATCGACGCGGTCGACGTCGTGGTCGGGGCACCGCACACGGATCACACCGGGTCGGACAACGGATCCCTGTACACCTACCGCCGCGACCCGACTTTCGGATGGAACAGCACCGGTAAACACTTCGCCTTGGACTCGGCTTCGGGCGACATGTTCGGTTGGAGCGTGGCCCTCTCAGGAGACCGGCTGCTGGTCGGAAGCCCCCTATCCGACGTCGCTCCCCATTGGGACGACGGCGTCGCGTACGCGTTCCGGCGCCAGGGCGTGAGCTGGGTTCAGGACGCAAAGCTGATCCCCTTGTACCGTAACTACAACGACTACTTCGGCTGGGACGTCGCGATCGAGGGCGACGTCGCACTGATCGGTGCCCCGTCGGTCGACTACGGCATGACCAACATCGGCGCAGCGTTCGTCTTCACGCGGGGGGCCTCGAGCTGGGTCGAGACCGACATGCTCGTGCTCCCTCAGCCGGGGAACAACGACCAGTTCGGAACCTCGGTCGCGCTCTCCAGCACGATCGCGGCCGTGGGCGCGCCCCTCCGAGACGCGGCGGGCAGCGACTCGGGACAGGCGTTCACGTTCTTCCCCAAGTTCGGCCACTGGAACTTCGGCTCCACGCTCCTCCCCACCGGGACGACCGCGGGCGACAAGGTCGGCGCCTCGGTCGCGGCCTCGCCCGGCGGAGTGCTCGTGGGATCCCCGCTGAGCGACGAGGCCGGCCTTGTCGACAGCGGATCGGCCTCGGTGTTCCGGGCCGCGTTCGGGCTGACCGCGACGCCGACGACCGTCCTCGCGCATCAGGTGCTCACCTTCACGGCGGGCTGCGGCACCTCGGGGAGCCCCGCGCTGTTGGCATTCACCTCGGCGAACGGCGTGCCGCTGCTGGCGCCGATCATCCAGCTCTCCTTCGGCTCGAACGAGCAGCTCGAACTCTCCGCGAAAGTCCCCCCCGGTCTCTCGGGGTCGAACGCCGGGTTCACGGTGTACAAGCTCGACCCGTTCGGATCGGTCTTGGGGTCGAACGAAGTCGTGGTGCACTTCCTTTGAGCGGGGGAGGCTTCATCGGGGCGTGTGGAGCCGCGCTCCGGACGAGCCGACCTCGCCCATGTCGTCGGTCGGGTCGACCCCGACCGGCGTCTCTTCGATCTCGGTCCCTGCCCTTCGTCCATCCCTCCTCCAACGGGAGACCCACGTGAACAGATTGCCCATCGCCACCCTGGCCCTCGCGTGCATTGCCGTCGCTCCGGCGACGTCGTCCGGATCGACCTCGGTCGGCGGCCCCATCTTCGCCTCCACGACGTGGACGACGGCCGGGAGCCCGTACTGCGTCACCAGCTCGGTCATCGTCGGCAACGGGGCCACGCTGACCATCCAGCCCGGCGTGACCGTCGTCGTGAACCAGAACCTCTCGATCAGCGTTGGCTCCTCGGTGTTCGGGTCCGGCACGCTCGTCGCGATCGGCACGCCTGGCCAGCCGATCCGCTTCACCGGTGCCCTCGGGACACCAGGATCGTGGAACGAGCTGTTCTTCGACCCCGTGTCGACGGACGCCTCCTACGGCGCTTCCAACGAGTACGTCGCCGGTTCGACCCTCCAGCACTGCACGGTCGAGTTCGCCGGCGGCTCCGGGACCGGCGCGCTGCGCGTGAACGAATGTTCGCCGTTCCTGAGTCACGTGACGGTGCGGGACAACACGAGCGACGGCCTCGTGGTGACGCACTCGGTTTCGCCTTTCCCGCCCCCGCTGCGAATCGAGTCGTGCCAGTTCGACGCCAACACGAAGAACGGCCTGACTCTGAGCACGGGAAACGGCGTCGGGCACTCCGTGCTCGACTGCTCGGCACAAGCGAACAGCCTCCGCGGCTTCTCGATCGTCTCGGCGCCGAGCCTGACGTTCAGTCGAAACACGGCGACGAAGAACCTGGGGGGCGGGATAGCGATCAGTGGCTGCGCGAACGCCGTGATCACCGAGAACACCGCCGACGAGAACAAGGGTGCGGGTTCGGGGGGAGGCTTCTCGATCTTCTCCAGCCCGACCTCCGTCATCGAGGACAACTCGGCGCGAGACAACCAATCCTCATCGGGTGGAGGGTTCTCGCTCTCCTCTTGCGGTGGGAGCACCCTGTCACGCAACAGCGCCATCGAGAATCAAGCCAACCAAGGAGGAAACGCGTACATTTCCTCATGCAGCTCAACCAGCCTGACCGACAGTGTGTTCCGAAACGGCTCGGCATCATCGGTCGGCGGCGGACTCCTCGTCATCAGCTCCTCGAGCTTCACGATCGATCGTTGCGTGTTCGAGGACAACCACTCGAACTCCGACGGCGCGGGAATCTACCTCCAGAGCGTGAGCGGCTTCGTGCTCTCCGACATCCGCTGCTCCCGGAACATCTCCGGCAACGACGGCGGTGGCCTCAAGATCATCAGTTCGTCCGTCACGCTCTCCAACTCGATCGTCACCGCCAACGACGCGACCTCCAATGGTGGAGGAGTCCACATTTCGGGCAGCCTCACGGTCACGACCTCCACGATTGCACTCAATTCGTGCGGCGCGCTCGGCGGCGGCGTTCACGCCGCACCCTCCTCCACGGTCAAACTCTCCGGCACCCTCGCGGCGTTCAACACCATCACCTGCAACTCCGCCGGTACGGACGGGAACAACGTCGCCAATCTCAACGCGTTCAGCACGTCGGGCGTCGGGAACATCGACGCGTCGTTCGTCTGCTGGGGAACCACGAACTCGCAGGCGATCCTCAGCGGCAACTACGACTTCTTCAAGAACGCGACGCTCGCCGTCATCGGCTTCAACAACCCGATCGTCTGCGACCCGCTCTACGACGTGGGGCAGGGATCCGAGCTCACCGGCAACCCGGTGCTGAGCGGATCGGGAACCCTGCTGGCAGGGTCGGCGACCACGATCGCTCTCACCGGCGCCGAGCCGAGCACCTCCGTCCTGCTGATCGCGGGAGCGTCCGCCGCCAACCTCGACTTCATGGGGAGCACGATCGTCCCGGCGCTTCAGATCGTCGCCTTCCTACCGACCGACTCGAACGGCGCACTCTCGCTGCCGTTCACCTGGCCGGTCAATCCGCCGCCGACGGGGACCAAGCTCCACGTGCAGGTGTTGAACCCGACCGCGGTCAGCACCAACGGAGTGGCGACCCACTCCAACGCGCTCCTCATGGTCCAGCCATGACCACGTGACGACGGCCGTCGACGAGTCCGCGTCCGCGAGGGACGCGTCGAAAGCGGCGCCCGTGGAGCACGCGCCGCGG
>JBICIB010000474.1:0-8669 GCA_043101415.1 Planctomycetota bacterium JB042
GGAAGCTGACCGATCGGCACCGGGCGTTGGTCGCCGAGCACTTCACGGCGGAGGTCCCGCGGCCGAGCTGGGCGGGCGTCTTCCAGTGGCCGTCCGACTTCGACCCGGCGAACCGGCCCCGATGGTCGTGCGCCGACCTCGGCGGCGGCCGCTTCCGCGTCGGCTGCGCGACCGACTCGTGGCGCCGGGTCTACGCCGTCCGACGGGACGGAGAGTCGCTCCGGATCGAGAGCGAGCAGCTCGACGTCTGACGGGGGTCGACGGCCGGGCACGGGCGCGGGGCGAAGGGGCCCGGTTTTTGCCGCAAACCCGTTCTCGTGCTACTCTTCCTCACGGTCGCCCCCCGTCTCGAGGCCCCGCCATGCGCCGCACCACGCTCTCCCTGCTCGCCGCCGCGCTCCTGTCGTCGACCGCGTCGGCGCAGATCGCGCAGGAGGACGCGAAGGCGCTGAAGCGCGGGGCGGAGCGGCGGGCGCTGCGGCAGCAGCTCGGGGTCCAGCACGTCGGCTGCAGCTACACGGTGACCCAGGTCGACATCCCGGCCGGCGTCACGGGGACCGGCTTCATGGAGCGGATCCAGGTGATGACGCCGTGCGGGTTCAACCCGGGCGGGCCGGACCTGCCGCTGATCGTGGCGTGGAACGGGTACGGCCTGTCGGCGGCGTCGTTCTTCAACGGGATGAGCGACATCCCCGACGAGGCGAGCGCGCGCGGCTGGCTGGTCGTCGCGGTGACCGGGCTCGACGACAAGTCGTTCGGCGCGCCGCTCGCGCAGCGGAACGTCGAGGCGGCGATCGATCACGTCATCGCGAACTACCCGGTCGACGAGGATCGGATCTACGGCGTCGGCTGGTCGGCCGGCGGCGGCGCCATCGCGGCGTTCGGCGCCCGGCACCTCGACCCGGCGGCGCCGATGTTCGCGGCGATCGCGACGAACGCCGGCGCGTACGACCTGGTCGACACGTACCACAACGACACGTCCCCGGGGATGACGACGCAGACGATCATGGAGAACGCGGCGCTGTTCGGGGGCCCGCCGAGCGGGGCGACGCTCTGGAACTACCTGAGCTCGGAGAGCCTCGACCACGACCCGATCCTCGACGTCGAGAACGAGGCGACCTCGCAGATGAGGAACCTCCGGAACGTGCCGATCTACCACGTCTACTCGTCCGACGACACGATCGGCTACCTCCCCGACCAGAGCCTCGTCTTCTCGACCTACCTCGCGTTCGCGGGGGCGCCGATCACGACGCAGGTCTTCTCCGGCCTCGTCGACCCGCACGACTGGCTCCTGTTCGACGCGAAGACGACGCTCGACTTCCTCCAGGCACACACGGCCGAGCGCGAGCCGGACGCGTTCGAGGTGAACGCCGACCGGGACGCGACCTACTACTGGGCGGACGTCACGCAGCGGACGGCGCAGGCGTTCTCGCCGCTCGCGTGCTCGGTCGACGATGTGACGAACCACCTCGACGTCCTCTCGCTCGAGAACGTGCTCGAGCTGACGCTCCGGCCGCCGGCCGCGGCGTTCGACCCGAACGTGAACTTCACGCTGACCGTCGAGACGGCCGACGTCGGCGCGACGACGGTCCGGATCGAGGGCGTGACCGACGCGCCGACGTACCTGCTCGACTACGACGTCCTCTACTTCGACGCGAACTGGACCCACGACGACGTGAACGACGTCCTGACGATCGTCCTGTACGGACCGCTGACGCACGAGTTCACGATCCGGTACGACGACTACGCGGCGACGCTCACCGGCGACGCGAACGTCACCGCGGGGAACGTGGCGCACCTCCAGTGGTCCGGCTCGACGCCGTCCCAGCCGACCCTCCTCCTGATCGGCTTCGAGCAGGGGGTCGTCGACCTGAACGCGATCGACCCGAACGACGATCGGAACGTCCTGATCGGCTTCTCGATCCCGCCCGTCTTCCTGTTCGGCGCGCTCGACGGCGCGGGGCAGGGCTCGCTCGACGTCTTCCTGCCGGCGAGCCTCCAGGGGACGAAGCTCCGGACGCAGCTCCTGACGTACCCGGGCGGGGCGACGCTGATCGACGAGATCTCGCCGCGCCACGACGTCACGATCGACTGACCCCCGCCGGTGCGGCGTCTCCTCCCCCGCCTCCTCCCGGCCGTCCTCCCGCTGGCGTTCCTCCTCTGGACCGGCGTCCGCGGCGTCGACTTCCAGAAGCACTGGGACGAGCGGCAGATGGTGCTGGTCGTCCGCGACTCGATCGAGGAGGGGCGCCAGGTCCCCGGCTGGTACCACTACCCGTCGATGTGCTTCCGCCTCGCCCGCGCGGCGCTCTGGCCGAAGGTCCTGGCCGGCGCCTCGACGGAGCAGCTCGTCGAGGAGACGAAGAAGTGGCGCTACCGCCTCCGCGTCCGGACCGTCTTCCTCGTCGTCGGCGCGCTGGCGCTCCTCTGGGTGTACGGCGCGCTCCTCGCCGCCGGGCGGTCGGTCGCGGAGGCGCTCCTCGCCGCGGGGATCCTCGCGACGTCGTGGCAATGGACGTACCACGCCCGCTGGTTCGCGCCGGACGCGGTCACCGCCCAGTTCGGCGCCCTCGCCCTCCTCGGGATCGCCCTCGCCGAGGTCTCGGGACGGCGGAGCGGGATCTGGATCGCGGCGCTCGGGGCGGGCCTGGCGACGGCGACGAAGTACACCGGCGGGGTCTTCCTCTTCCCCGCGCTGCTCGCCGCCTGGCGCGGGGCGGGGCGCGAACGGACGGCGGGCGCGCGGCGGCGCGACGTGCTGGCGGCGCTCGTCCTGTTCGGCGCGACGTTCCTCGCCGTCACGCCGGGCGCGCTGGTCGAGACGTCGAAGTTCCTCGAGGACGTCCGGTTCGAGATGACGCACTACCGCGAGATGGGCCACTACGGGCACACGGTGGAGCCCGGCCTCGGGCTGGCGGCGCGGATGGTCCGCTTCGTCGCCCGCGACCTCGCGTCGCCCTCGGAGGCGGCGTCGCTCGCGGTCGTCGGACTCGCGCTCGCCGGCGCGCTCGCGATCGGGCGGCGGCGGCCGCGGCTCCTCGCGCTCTGGCTCGTCGGGCCGACGCTGCTGTTCCTGACGCTCACGTCGCAGCGGGTCCTGTTCGTGCGGAACCTGCTGCCGCTCCTGCCGCTCCTCGCGATCCTCGCGGCGATCGGGGCCGGGACGCTCGCGGCGCGGTTCTCGCGGCGGGCGGCCCCCGCGCTCGTCCTCGCGGGCGGCGCGCTCCTCGTCGCCCCCGGCGTGCCGTTCAACCTGCGGGCCGCGGAGTCGATCCGGCGGTTCGACGCGCTCGACCCGGCGCGCGACCTCGCCGCGTGGATGCGGGCCCACCCGGACCGGGTCGTCCTCGCGCGGCCGTCCGTGGCCGAGGCGCTGGGACGTCTCGACTCCCCGCCGCCGGTCCGCGTCGATCGGGACGACCCGGACGTGGAGCTCGTCGCGTTCACGATCGACGACCACCCGGCGCCGGGGAGGCTCCCGTCGAACGTGCCGGGCCGGACGGTCGCTTGGTTCGGCCCGCGCGACGTCGACCTCGAGTACTACACGGCGTGGCTCGAGCCGTGGATCTTCCTCGTGCCGCGCGAGCGAGCCGAGTCGTGGAACGTGTTCGAGCGGCCGAAGGACGACTGAACGGAGCGGAACGATGATCCCCCTCCTCCTGCTGATCGCCGCCGTCGCGGCCGACGTCTGGACGTTCGAGGTCCGCTCCGCCGGCGCGCCGATCGGGCGGGAGACGGTGGTCCGGGACGGGGAGTCGCTCCGCTGGATCGGAGGGCGGCGGTTCGGCGAGGCGTGGTGGACGTACGAGGGAGAGGCGCGGCGGGACGGCGACCGGCTCTCGTGGCGCGACGAGGGGGAGACGCGCGAGGGGTCGTACGTCGCGGAGGGCTCGGCCGCGCTCGAGGTCGAAGGACCGGCGATCGTCGCCCGCCACGGCCGGGTGGCCGGGATCGCCGCGCTCGCGGCGCCGCTCGTCGCCCGCGGCGCCGCGGCGAAGGGGATGCGGATCGCGCGGATCGACCAGCACTCGCGTCTCCGCTCGAACTGGACCGTGGCGGCGGCGTGGTCGTTCCACGAGGGCGACGAGGTCGGATGGCGCTTCGAGCTCGACGGGGACGTCGACGAGGAGGGGAAGGTCGCGCGGGCCGCGCTCCTGGCCGGCGCGGACGGGACGCCGTGGCGCGTCGCCGCGTTCGATCTCGACGCCGTCCGCGAGGGCCTCGCCCACCTCCCGCCCGCGTCGCTCCGCTCCACCGCGGTCGACGACGGCCCGTGGCGCGCGCTCCTCTCCCCCGCCGTGCTCGCGACCCGGGACGCCGAGACGGTGCGGGTCCGGATGCGGGACGGCGTCCGGCTCACGACGGACGTCCACCGGCCACGGAGCGACGGGCGGTTCCCGACGGTCCTGGTCCGGACGCCGTACCACCGCTGGTCGGAGGCGCTCCTCCGGCCGGCGGTCTTCGTGCCGCGCGGGTACGCGGTCGTGATCCAGGACGTCCGCGGCCGCGGCGCGAGCGACGGGACGTTCGACCCGCTCGTCCACGAGGTCGACGACGGGTCGGACGCGCTCGACTGGATCGCCGCCCAGCCGTGGTCCGACGGGAACGTCGGGATGATCGGGAACAGCTACGTCGGCTGGACGCAGGTGCTCGCCGCGAAGTCGGGGAACCCTCACCTGAAGGCGATCGTGCCGATCGTCTGCCCGCCGGACCCGGACGAGAACTTCCCGTACGAAGGGGGCGCGCTGCACCTCGGCGTGCCGTGGTGGGCGGCGGTGATGGACTCGATGGACGAGGCCGGCGTCCTCGGCGGCGTGCCGGACCTCGACTGGCGGCCGCTCCTGATGCGCCTCCCGCTGACCGAGCTCGACGACGCCGTCGAGACGGGGCACGCCTTCGTCGACGCGTGGGTCTCGCACCCGCCGCACGACGACGCGTACTGGAGGCCGCGCCGCCACGAGGACGGGTTCGACCGGATGGACGTCGCCGCGCTGCACGTGACCGGCTGGTTCGACGACGACTTCCCTGGCGCGCCGCGAAACTTCCTCGGGCTCCGCGCGCGCGCTCCTGGCGAGGTGGCGCGCCGCGGACAGCACCTGCTGATCGGTCCGTGGGGACACGCGGCGAACACGACGCGCATGCTCGGCCGGCGCGACTTCGGGGAGCGGGCGGTGATCGACCTCGACGCGGTCGTCCTGCGGTTCTTCGACCGTTACCTGAAGGGGATCGAGAACGGGATCGACCGCGAAGACCCGGTCCGCCTCTTCCTGATCGGGCCGGACGAGTGGGTCTCCGGGAGCGACTGGCCCCCGGCCGCGGCCGCGCCGGCGCCGCTCCACCTGGCGAGCGGCGGGGACGCCGCCCGCCGGGACGGGGACGGGACGCTCGGGACCGCGGCTCCCGACGAGGACGGGGCCGACGCGTTCCGGTGCGACCCGCACGACCCGCGGCCGATCCCGCTCGACTTCGACGACCTGGTCGGCGAGTCCCACCTCGCGGACTGGTCCGCGATCGAGGATCGCGACGACGTCCTCGACTACACGTCGCCGCCGCTCGCCGCGCCGATCGACCTCCTCGGGCCGGTGACCGCGCGCCTCTTCTTCTCGACCGACGCGCCGGACGCGGACGTCTGCGTCGAGCTCCTGCGGGTCCGGCCGGACGGCTCCTCGCGGCGGATCGCCGGCGGCATCCAGCGTCTCCGGTACGCCACCGATCCGCGCCGGGACGTCCCGCTCGAGCCCGGCGTGCCGCACGAGGTCGAGATCGACGGATGGGGCGTCAGCCGACGGATCGAGGCGGGCGACCGGCTGCGCGTCCAGGTCTCCGGCTCGCTCTGGCCGTGGTACGCGCGGAACCTCCACTCGCTCGAGCCGGCGCACGTCGCGACCGACGGTCCCGTCGCGACGCACCGCGTCCACCACGGCCCCGCTCGCCCGAGCCGGATCGTGCTCCCCGTCGTCGGCGGACCGGAGCGGCTCCGCTTCCGCTGAGGCGCCTCCCCGGGCTCGCGGGCGGCCCGACGATCGGGCGAGCGGGCGGCCGGGCGCTACGGCACGGCGACCGGCGCCGCCTCCGAGACCGGCACGCCGCACGAGGCCGCCTCCCGGGCGTGGAGCGGATCGCGCGGCGACCCCGACAGCAGCACCTCGGAGACCGCGGTGTAGAGCCCGCCCCGCTCCGCCGGGGCGAGCGGGGTGCACTCGAGGACGACGTCGGGGAGGTCCGTGCCGCCGACGGCCGCGAACAGCCGCTCGGTACGGCGGCGGAGCGCGTCGACGACCTCGGGGAGGTGCGGCTCGACGCGCAGGACGAGCGTCCGCTCGGGTGCGCCGCGGTGCTCGACCAGCCAGGTCAGGAGCGCGCGGGCCCACGAGTCGCCGCGAGGCTCGGCGAACAGGAGCGTCCTCGGTCCCTCGGAGACCGGCAGGTGCATCGGCGGCGCGTCCGGGCGGAAGACCCGCCCGTGCTCGAGCGGCACGAAGTCGCGCCGCGCGTCGAACGGGACCCTCGTCGCCAGCTCGCGCGCGGGGTACGGCGCGGTCATCGGACCGTCGTAGCCGTGCTTCGCGCGGAACCAGCGCCAGTTCTCCTCCATCAGCGCGTCCCAGTCGAACCGCTCGCGCCGGAAGGTCGCGCTCCCCTCGTGGTGGACGAACGCGTCGTTCGCCATCACGAGGCGCCACCCCTTGCGGAGGATGCGCATCGACAGGTCGTCGTCCTCGAAGTTCCCGAGCCAGAAGCACGGGTCGAACCCGCCGACCTGCGTCATCACCTCCCGCCGGAGCAGGACGCAGAGGGCGACCAGGCGCGCCAGGTCGACCGCCTCCCCCGCCGCCTCGCGCGCCAGGCGGGTCGCGAACTGGTCGAGCGAGGCCCGGTCCCGATACGCGGCGCCCGGGACGAGCTGCGGGCCGGAGACGCGGTTCGATCGCGGCCCGACCATCCCGATGTCGTCCGACCGTTCGAGCGCCTCGGACAGGCGCTCGTACCAGCCGGGGGTGACGATCACGTCGTTGTTCATCAGCACGACGCGATCGCCGGTCGCCGCCGCCATCCCCTGGTTGCTGGCGAACCCGAACCCCTCGTTCCGCTCGTTCCGGAGGTGGCGCACCGCGTGCCGCCGCGCGAGGCTCCGCGCGAGCTCCTCCACCTCCGGCCCCGAGCCGTTGTCGACCAGCACCAGCTCGACCGGCGCGTCCGTGTGGAGGAACAGCGCCTCCGCGCAGAGCCCGGTCAGCTCGACGTTGTCCCGCACCGGGACGACGATGCTCACGTCCGTCCGATCGGGCATCGGTCAGGTCGTGACCGCCGCGCCGACCGGTTCGGCCGTCTCGACGCGCCCGGACACGAGCGTCACGTAGAGGTCGAACCAGGCGGTCGCGTTCTGCTGGACCGTCCGCTCGCCGAACGCGATCGTCCACGCGCGGTCCGCGAGCGTCGAGCGCGCCGCCGGCGACTCGAGCAGGCGGACCGTCGCCTCGGCCCACTCGCTCGGCTCGGCGCCGACGATCAGACCGGTCTGGCCGCCGATCACCGTCGACGAGAACGCGGCGCCGGCGCCGAAGACCCCGGGGACGCGGCACGCGGCGAGCTCGAGCCAGACGTGGTCGGAGAGCGTCGCGTGGTAGGCGTCGTTCGAGGTCGGCACGAGCGCGAGGTCGAGCTGCGCGCGCTGGAGCGCCAGCGAGTACTCGCGGTAGAACGGCGTCGCGGCGCCGACGTTCGGCGACCTCGGGATCGCCCTCGCCTCGGTCGTCGGGCTCCACGACGTGAGCTGGATCTTGCCCGCCGCCGCGCGGAGCGTCGGCGCCAGCGCGGCGACGACCTCCTTCGAGACCGTCGGGTGCGCCCAGCCCGAGAAGAGCCCGACCCGAAGCGGCCGGTTCTCGGCCGGCGGCGCCTGGATCGTGCTCGGCCAGAGCCCGACGTCGAGCATCGGTTCGAGGACGACGATCCGTTCGGCGGCGTTCGGCACGAGCCGGATCAACTCCTCCCGCAACGCCTCCGAGGCGACCGTCGTGGCGTCCGCGGCCTCGACCAGCGTCGCGACGTCGTCGCGCGCCTCGTCGGCCGCGACGTCGCCGTTCAGCGCCAGCCGCTCGGGCCAGAGGTCGTCGAGGTCGAACACCACCGGCTTCCCGGCCGCGCGCGCCCGGTCGACGATCGCGCCGCAGCCGTCCGCGGAGGCGAACCGGCGGTGGATCACGACCAGGTCGGCGTGCTCGCCGGCGTCGGCACCGACCGTCCCGTCGCTCCAGCGGACCTCGACCATCGAGGCCCGCTCGAGGACCGACAGCGGCGCGGCGAGCCGCGTCTGGACGCGGGCGCCGGAGATCGGATCGCGGGTGTAGACCGCCACGCGGAGCGGCGCCTCGCCGCCGGCGGCCGACGGGGAGGCCGCGCTCTGCGCCTTGCGGTCGGCCTGGACGGTCCCGGCGGTCTCGAGCGCGCCGAGGAGCGGCGAGAAGTCGACGGTCGGGAACGCGGCCGCGGCCTTCTCGCAGACGGAGGTGGCGTCGGCGGCGCGACCGAGCCGCGCGAGCAGCTCCGCGACCGCGACCGCCTCCTCCGGCTGGAGCTCGGCGGCGACGAGCGCGGCGAGGCGCGCGTCGATCCGATCCTCCTGTCCGGTCGCCTGCAGGTGCTCGAGGTGCTCCTTCAGGAGGTCG
>JBICIB010000475.1:0-6455 GCA_043101415.1 Planctomycetota bacterium JB042
GTCCAGCCGGTGCTGACCGCCGACTTCACCGCCGTCGGCGTCGCCCGGCTGCTCGAGGCGGTCCGGGTGGTGAACAAGGACATCCGCTTCTACCAGGCCTCGTCCAGCGAGATGTTCGGCAAGGTGAAGGAGACGCCGCAGAACGAGGAGACCCCGTTCCACCCCCGCTCGCCGTACGGCGTGGCGAAGGTGTACGGCCACTACATCACGATGAACTACCGGGAGTCGTACGGCATGCACGCGTCGTCCGGCATCCTGTTCAACCACGAGTCGCCGCGGCGCGGGCTCCTGTTCGTGACCCGGAAGATCACCGACGCGGCCGCGCGCATCAAGGCGGGGAAGCTCGACAAGCTCCGCCTCGGCAACACCGACGCCAAGCGCGACTGGGGGTACGCCGGCGATTACGTCCGCGCGATGTGGATGATGCTGCAGCGGGACGAGCCGGCGGACTACGTCGTCGGGACCGGCGAGACCCACACCGTCGCCGACTTCTGCGAGAAGGCGTTCGCCCGCGCCGGCCTCGACTGGAAGGAGTACTACGAGGTCGATCCGCGGTTCCTCCGCCCGGCCGAGGTCGACCTCCTCCTCGCCGACCCGACCAAGGCGAACGAGGAGCTCGGGTGGAAGCCCGAGGTGTCGTTCGAGGGGCTCGTCCACATGATGGTGGACGCCGACCTCGAGCGGCAGGGGCTCCCGCCGGGCGCGTGACGGCGATGCGGATCCTCGTCACCGGGGCCGAGGGGTTCGTCGGGACCCACGCCGTCCGGCGGCTGGTCGCGGGCGGGCACGACGTCCGGTGCATGACGATCGACGGGCGGGCGGTCCTCGGCCTCGAGTCGCTCCGCGCGGACGTCCGCGACCACCACGTCGTCCTGCGGCACGTCGAGGCGGTCGCGCCGGACGCGGTCCTCCACCTCGCGGGGATCGCGTTCGTGCCGGCGGCGAGGAAGGACCCGCGCCTCGCGTTCGACGTCAACGCCGGCGGCACCCTGAACGTCCTCGCCGCCTGCCGCGACGCCGCCCCCGGCGCCCGCGTCGTCTGCATCTCCACCGCCGAGGTGTACGGCCGCGTCGACGACCCCGCCGCGATGCCGCTCGCCGAGGACCGCCCGATCGCCCCGGTCACGATGTACGGCGCCAGCAAGGCCGCGGCCGAGCACGTCGCCCGCGCGTTCGCCGGCGAGGGGGTCGACGCCGTCGTCCTCCGCCCGTTCAACCACGTCGGCCCCGGCCAGGACGAGGCGTTCGTCATCTCGTCGTTCGCGCACCAGATCGCCCGGATCGAGCGGGACCCGTCCGCCGAGCCGGTCCTCCGCCACGGCAACCTCGACGCCGTCCGCGACTTCCTCGACGTCCGCGACATCGTCGCCGCGTACGAACGCGCCCTCACCGCCCCGCGCGGCACCCTCGCCCCCGGCGCCGCCTACAACCTCGCGAGCGGCGAAGGCGTCCCGATCTCCCGCCTCGTCGACCTCCTCGTCGGCCTCGCCCGCCGGGAGATCACCCACGAGGTCGACCCCGACCGCCTCCGCAAGGTCGACGTCCCGGTCTTCGTCGGCGACGCGACGAGGTTCCGGGAGGCGACGGGGTGGCGGCCGGAGATGGCGCTGGAGCGGACGCTGGCGGACGCGCTGGAGGAGGCGAGGGGGAGCAACGAGAGCAGGGGAGAGAAACGAGTGCAGGGGAGAGGGCGCTGACGCGGAGGGCCGGCGTCGACGCCGGGCCTCGAGGCGTGGCGATCTCGAAGGTCCTCGAGCGACCCCGCAGCGCGGTTCGACGCTCTGAGCTGCCCGCGCTGGTGTCTGTCACCAACGCTCGGGGGACCGGGGGCTGGGGGCTGGGGGAGGAGACGCCCACGTCAGGGCTCGACGCTCGCCCATTCATGAGTCCCTACCGCATCCAACTTCCCCCCGGAAGCGGGTGAGGAAGTCCGGAGCGGGCGAGGCGGGGCCGGAGGAGGGACGAGGCTCCGAGAGCGACCCCGCAGCGCGACCCGTCCCTTCGCGGAGACCACACCGGGCGCAACGCGCGAGGACGTGAGCGGGTCGGAGAGCTCGTCCCTTCTCCGGCCGCCGCCGTGGTGAACGCGAAGACGTTCCCGAATGCGTTCCAAGCCCGCGCAGCGGACCGACCGCGTCGCGCGCAGCGACTCAACCTCTCGCCAGCGGCGCCACTCCCCGGCGGTACTCCTCGATCACGAGTTCGAGCTTCTTCCCCGGGCAGAGGGTGCCGCCCTTCACCTCGCGGTGTCCCTCGACCCGGGCGCGCGGGATGCCGTACTCGCGGCGGAGCGCGTCGAGCGCCTCGAACAGGGCGGTCCGCTGGGACGGGGTGACCTCCTGGGTGCGGTAGTCGCCGAGGAGGCAGATGCCGACGTTGCCGCGGTTGAGGGTCGGGCTGCCGGCGTGGGCGCCCTGCCACTTCAGCTCGCGCCCCTCCCAGATCCGGCCGGCGCGGTCGATCAGGTAGTGGTAGCCGATGTCGGCCCAGCCGCGGGAGTCCTGGTGGTCCCGCTGGATCGAACGGATGGCGCTCGCGGCGGCGGACTCGTCGGTGGCGGTGACCGTCGCGCCGGAGTGGTGGACGGTGATGCGGCCGATCCGGGTCATCCCGTCCTTGTTCCCTCGGGCCGGGGCGGCGCGCCAGGTGGCCCGTGCCCGGGCGTCGACGACCGTCGGACCGCGGGGGATCTCGGGCGGGGGCGGGGGCGGGGTGAACGCGTCGTCGACCGACGGCGGGGCGGCGCCGAACCGGCGGTCGAGCTCGCGGAACTCCGGTCGGCCGCGGTCCGCGAGCCGGGCCAGGAGCTCGTTCGCCGACCCGGCGCCGTCCTCGCGGGCGCAGAGGACCAGGCGGTAGGTCAGGAGGTCGCGTTCGAGGGCGGAGGGGGAGAGCTCGAGGGCGCGCCGGTAGTGGGGGCGAGCGACCGCGGCCCGGCCGGCGGAGAGCTCGGCGTCGCCGAGGGTCGTCTCCGCCTCGCGCTCGAACTCGCGCCGCTCGACCTCGGTCAGGCCGCCGACGTCGAGGGAGGCGAGGGCGATCGCCGCGTCGATCCGGGCGGCGCTCGGCGCCCCGCGTCGGACGTGGGCGTCGGCGCGGCCGAGGTACGCCCGCACCGTCTCGACCGGGGGCGCGCATTCGGGCTGGCCGAGGAAGGCGTCGTAGGCCGCGATCGCCCCGTGCCAATCTCCGACGCGCCGGAGCTCGTCGGCGCGCCGCAGGTCGGAGCGGGCCTCGGCGGCGGCGTCGGCGCCGGTCGTGGCGCACCCGGGGAAGAACGGGGCGGTCGCGGCCAGGAGGAGCGCGAGGAGGCCGGAGGGAGCGCGCCCCCGACCCGCCGGACGGCGGCTCCGGGCGACGGCGGACGATCGATGGGACATCGGCGTGCCCTTTCTGCACCCCGGCGTTCGGCGCTTCGAGTGTACGGAGTGCGAGAGGCGGGTCTCAAGGACGGCGGGCGGTTCGTCCGAAGGGAAAAGGAGAAGAATCCCGTATCGACCGGTCCTTCCATGGCGCGCTCCGAATTCAACGTCCGCCTTCGCTTCCCGGCCGAGCGCGCGAGCCTCGCCCGGGTCCGATCCGTCGTCGAGGCCGTGCTCCAGCAGGAGAGCGGCTTCTCCGGCGACGAGGTCCAGGACATCGTCCTCGGCTTGCAGGAGACGCTCTCGAACGTCACGCGTCACGCGTACGCCGGCGGCGGGGGGACGATCGACGTCACGCTCCGGAGCCGGCCCGGCGGGTTCGACGCCCGGGTTCGGGATCGGGGACCGGCCTTCGACCCGACCACCGCCGCCGCGGAGGGGCCCGGACGGCCGCGCGACGGCGGGTATGGCCTGATGCTCGTCCGCCGCACGATGGACCGGATCGCGTACCAGCGGCGGGGGGACGAGAACGTCGTCCGATTGACGCGCTCCGCGCGTCCGCGCCTCAAGTCCCGGCGGGTCTCCGCACGATGAGGACCTCGGGAGACGCGGGGACACGAACCCACGGCGCGACGGCGCGAGGACGACGTTCATGAGCGGCAAGAAGGTCCTGGTGGTCGACGACGAGCCCTTCATCCTGCGCTCGCTGACGTTCGTCCTGCGCAAGGAGGGCTTCGAGGTCTCCGAGGCGATGAACGGCGAGGAGGCGATGGAGAAGATCCGCGCCGAGAAGCCGGGGCTCGTCCTGCTCGACGTCATGATGCCGAAGAAGAACGGGTACGAGGTCCTGAGCGAGGTGAAGTCGGACGACGACCTGAAGTCGACGTACATCATCATGCTGACCGCCAAGGGTCAGGAGTCGGACCGCGTGAAGGGGCTGTCGCTCGGCGTGAACGAGTACATGACGAAGCCGTTCTCCCCGATGAAGATCGTCGAGCGCGCGCGCGCCGTCCTGAACGGCTCTCCCGTCCCGAACTGAGCGCGCTCCGCCGGGCCTCCCGGCCGGTCCTCCGTCAGCCGACGTCCCGCGGCCGGGTCCGGTGGAAGACGACCGCCGCCGCCGCCGCCGCCGCCGCCAACGCGAGGTAGATCGGTCCGGCCGAGCCGGTCCGCTCGAGCGCGATCCCGACCCCGAACGACGCGGCGCCGACCGCGAGCCTCCCCGCCAGCGACTGGATCGAGAAGACCGTCGCCCGCTCGGCCGACGGGACGTGCCGCTGCGTGTAGTTCCGGGCGAACGGGTTCAGCAGCGCGAACGGGATCTGCTGCAGGGTGAAGAACGCGACCGACCAGGTCAGCGGGAACGCCCACAGCAACAGGAACGACAGGGCGATGGTGAGGAGCATGCCGGTCGCCTGCCGCGCCTCGCCGAGCCGCCGGTCGAACCACGGGGCCGCCGCCGCGAACGGCGCCGCGAAGACGTTCAGCAGGCCGAGGACGACCCCGTACACGAGGTAGTTCGTGATCCCGACCGCGTCCATGTGCAGCTGGTAGAAGTGGAACGCCAGCCGCAGGAGGAGGAACACGGCGGTGAACCAGAAGAAGATCCACCGCACGTGGCGGTGCCGGAAGGTGCGGAGGACCGATCCCCGGACGTGCCCGGCGAACGACGCGGGGCGGGCGGCGCCCGGCGGTTCGGGGAGGGTCGCCGCGATCGCGGCGGCCGTCAGGACCGAGGCGATCGACAGGGCGAACGCGGCCCCGAAGCCGAGCGTCCACGCCGCGAACCCTCCCGCGACGTCGCACGCGGAGACGCCGACCATGCGCATCCAGTGCGCGCGCGACTCCGCCCGGAGGTACTCCTCGGTGCGCCCCTGCTCGAGCAGCGTGTCGTAGAGCCACGCCGCGTCCGACCCGGAGAGGAGCGTGTGCCCGACGGCCATCAGCGCCATCCCGCCGGCCGCGCCGAGGAACGACGTCGCGCCGAAGATCGTCGCGAACGAGACCGCGAGCAGGAGGCACCCGGCGACCAGGACGTTCCGGCGGCCGAACCGGTCGGCGAGCACGCCGGTCGGCACCTCGAGGACGCACATCGTCAGGTAGTACGCCGCGTTGAGCTGGAAGAACTCGCGGTCGGAGAAGCCCCGTCCGACGGTGAAGAACGGGTACATCACCGGGATCCACGCGAACGAGAACGCGAACAGGTTGAACGACTGGAATCTCCGGACCGCGTCCATTCCGACCGTTCGCCCCGCTCCGTTTCGCCGCGTCCGCCGAGGGGGACTACACTACGCCGATCGTGGTCGACATCCTCTCGCTCGTCGGGGTCTCCGGCTCCGGAAAGACGACGCTCCTCGAGCGCCTCCTCCCCGCGCTCGCCCGACGCGGGGTGCGGGTCGCCGTGGCGAAGCACTCGCATCACGCGCAGCTCGACCCGGACGAGACGGGGAAGGACACGGCGCGGCTCGCCGCGGCGGGCGCGGTCGCCGTCGTCGGGGTGGCGGGGGAGGAGACGCTCTCCGTCGACGCCCTCCTCGCGCGCCTCCCGCCGTGCGACCTCGTGCTGGTCGAGGGGGGACGGTCGCTGCGGCTCCCGGCCATCGAGGTCGTGGGGGAGGACGGGGCGCGTCACGACCCGGCGACGTACGGCGAGCGCGTCCTGGTGGCGACGGCGGCGCCGGCCGACCCCGCGACGCCGGCCCTCCCGCGCGACGACGTCGAGGGGATCGCCTCGTTCCTCGTCGGCCGGCGGCCCCTCCGGAGACCCGGCGCGGCGGGCGGTTGAAGGGACGTCGCGGCGGGCGTATCGTGATCCGTCTGCACCGCTCCGGAGAGCCCCCGTTGTCCCGCTCCGACTTCCGCAGCGACACCGTCACCACGCCGACCGACGCGATGCGCGAGGCGATGGCCGCCGCCGAGGTCGGGGACGACGTCCTCGGCGAGGACCCGACGGTGCGGCGGCTCGAGGCGGCGGTCGCGGCCCGGCTCGGCAAGGAGGCGGGGCTGTTCGTGCCGAGCGGCACGATGGCGAACCAGATCGGCGTGAAGCTCTACACCGAGCCGGGCGACGAGATCGTGGCCGAGGCGTCCAGC
>JBICIB010000476.1:0-3509 GCA_043101415.1 Planctomycetota bacterium JB042
GCCCCGTCGGAACGGCCTCGAGGCGCGGATCGGTCGGCGCCGGCCGGGGCGAACCGATTCGGCCCGGCGGGTGCGAGGGGACCCGGGTCCGTCTGGAGTCCCCGGCCCGGGAGCCGCCTCATGTCGCCGTCCTCACGATTCGCCCCGTTCGCCCTCCTCCCGTTCCTGGCGGGAGCGCCGTGGCCCGCCGCCTCGGCGCAAGAGGTGGTCCATCGGATCGACGGCGCGTTCGGCGAGGCGGTCGGCGGGGCGAGCGACGCGATCGACGACGTCGATGGCGACGGCGTCCCAGACTTCGTGATCGGTCCGGCCGGCCAGGGATCGGTCACGATCCGCTCGGGGAAGACGGCCGAGGCCGTCGTGTCGATCCCGGTCGGGTCCGGCTTCTCCGACCTCGCGACCGGCGGAGACCTCGACGGAGACGGGATCGAGGACGTGGTCGTCGGGTTCGGGCTGTTCGCGTCCTCGAACCACGTCGCGGTCCACTCCGGGAAGGACGGCTCGCTCCTGCTGTCGGTCCCGGCGGACGGCTTCCGCGTCGCCGGCGCCGGCGACGTCGACGCCGACGGCACGCTCGCCCTGGTCGCCGCCGGGCGGCAGATCCCGCCGGTCGGAGGGGTGATCGTCCCGATCGAGACGCGGGTCGTCTCCGGGGCGAGCGGGGCGTTCCTCCACGCGTTCTCGTCCGCGCCGACGCTCGGCGGGGGCGCGCACGTCGCCGCCGCGGGGGACGTCGACCACGACGGGTTCGACGACGTGCTGCTCGGGAACTCGCCGTTCGCCTCGCTCGGCCTCCCGCCGACCGTCGACGCGGTGTCGGGAAAGACGGGCGCCGTGCTCTCCACGTCGACGGGCGAGATCGGCTCGTTCCTCGTGCACCTCGACTCGGTCGGGGACCGGGACGGGGACGGCGTCGCCGAGCACGCGCGGGTCCTGTTCCGGCTGGAGTCGGACGGGACGCGGAGGCCGCGGTTCGAGTTCGCCGACGGGGCGACCGGCGCCCTGTCGTTCGCGTTCGAGGGGGAGAAGACGTTCGGTCCCGGCGACGGCGTCTCGGTCGGGGCGGTGGTCGGCGACGTCGACGGCGACGCGTGGGCGGACGTGGCGTTCGGGCTGTCGAGCACCCAGCCCGGGACGGGGGCCGGGTGGATCGAGGTCTTCTCGGGCGCCGACGGGGACCTCCTGTTCGCGCTCGCGGGGGACGGGGACGAGGACGTGTTCGGAGTCTCGGTCTCGACGGCGGGGGACCTCGACGGCGACGGGCGATCCGAGCTGATCGCCGGGGCGGCCGGCTCGGCGCCGGAGGGGAGCGGCAGCGTCTCGCGCGTCGTCCGCAGCCTCACCATGACGACCGGCTCGGCGGACGGGTGCGTCGGGAGCGGGGGAGTGGCGCCGCGTCTGCGGACCTCGGGGTCGCTGGCGGTCGGGACGCCCGAGTCCCTGCGCGTGAAGGACGCGCTCGGCGGGAGCCTGGCGTGGTTCCTGGTCGGGACCGGGCCGGCGGCGGTCGATCTCGGCGCCGGGTGCACGCTCGCGGTGGCGCTCTCGCCGGCGGTGCTGAACAGTCCGTTCGCCGTGTCGCCGGGACGTCCGGGCGCGGGCGAGACCGAGTGGGTCGAGACCGTGCCCGCCCAGGCGTCCGGGTTCCTCTACCGCGCCCAGGGGTTCGTGCTCGATGCCGGATCGCCGCTCGGGTTCTCCGCGACCGGCGCGATCGATCTCGTCGTCCCCTGAGCGGAGGGAGGCGATCGGTTATCCTCCGGCGATCGGATCGGAGGACATCCATGAAGCGTCTCGTCGCGACCGGCCTCGCGGCCACCCTCTTCTTCGTCGGCGCCGTGGAGACGCGGGGTCAGTGCGTCTGGGGGAGCTTCGACGCCTCCCGCGTCAACTACGCGGGCGGCGAGCTGGTGACCGGGAACCACTCGACCCTTCGTTCGATCGTCACGCAGGCGGGGGGCGTGCTCGCACCGTCGACGCCGACCCTGACGTCGTCGTACCTCGCGGGGGTCGACGTCTTCTACACGTCGCTCTTGAGCAACTCGACCGGCGCGCTCTCGCCGGCCGAGCAGACGGCGCTCATCGGCTGGGTCCAGGGCGGGGGGACGTTGATCGTCACCGGAGACATCTTCCCGTTGGCGGCGTACGACTCGTTCACCGCGCCGTTCGGGGTGACGAACTACGCGTCGATCTCGACGTCGGCCACCGGGGCGCCGGTCCCGCCGGTCCACCCGCTCACGGACTCGATCGCCGCGTACCGGTACGTGACGAACTGCACCTTCACCTACGGCGCCGACGCGCAACTCCTCGGGAACGACTCGGCGGGGAACGCGTTCCTGATCGTGCTCGAGCCGTCGACCGGCTACTTCGGGGGCGGCCGGATCGTGGTGTTCGGGGACCACAACATGTTCACCGACTCGTACATCGCGTCGAACGACAACGTCGCGCTGGCGGGGAACCTGGTCGACTGGGCGTGCGACGCGGGCTCGCCGCTCTGCCCCTCGAACTTCCCGACCTGGGCGAACTACGGTGCGGGCTGGCCGGGGACGAGCGGCGTCCCGTCGCTCGTGCCGACCGGGAACCCGACGGTCGGGCAGCCGCTCGGCCTCCAGATCGGGAACTCCCTCGGCGCGCCGACGACCGGCTACCTCCTCCTCGGCGCGGCCTCGGCGGCGCAGCCGACGGCGCTCGGCGGGACCCTCCTGGTCCAGGTCGTCCCGTCCCTCGCGTTCTCGCTGCCGCTCGCGGCGCCGGGGATCCTGCTGGCGGGGAACGTGCCGAGCGATCCGACGCTCTGCGGAGTGTCGCTCTACGTGCAGGTCCTGCAGGTCGATCCGGCGGCGTCGCACGGAGCGTCGTTCAGCCGGGGGCTGTCGCTCACGTTCGGTTGACCGGCGAGTCGGGCGGCGGCGGCCGCCTCGAGGCGGAACGGGAGGTTCGTCGATGAAGGGTCTCGTCGTGGCCGCGTGCGCGGCCCTCCTCCCGCTCGTCGCGGCGGAGCGCTCGTGGGGGCAGTGCAGCTGGGGGAGCTTCGACGCCGCTCGCGTGAACGACGCCGGCGGCGTGCTGACGACCGGGGCGTACGGGACGCTCCGGTCGCTCATCGCGAACGAGGGAGGGACGCTGGCGCCGGCGACGCCGACGCTCACGCCGTCGTACCTCGCCGGCGTCGACGTCTTCTTCACGTCGCTCCTGAACAACTCGACCGGCGCGCTCTCGCCGGCCGAGCAGGCGGCGCTCGTCGCCTGGGTCGAGGGGGGCGGGACCCTGGTCGTCACCGGCGACATCTCGCCGCTCGCGGCGTACGACTCGTTCACCGCGCCGTTCGGCGTCACCGGGTACACGGCGATCTCGACGGTGGCGACCGGCGCGCCGATCCCGCCGGTCCACCCGATCACCGCGTCGGTCGGGACCTATCGGTACGTCGGGAACTGCACCTTCTCGTTCGGGAGCGACGCGCAGCGGCTCGGGGACGACTCGGCGGGGCACCCGTTCCTGGTCGTCCTCGA
>JBICIB010000477.1:0-11248 GCA_043101415.1 Planctomycetota bacterium JB042
TACGAGAGGAACTCCTCGATCAGCTCCATCAGCCCGTCGAGCTCGAGGAAGGCGACCTCCGGCTCGACCATCCAGAACTCCGTCAGGTGACGGCGGGTCTTCGACTTCTCGGCCCGGAACGTCGGACCGAAGCAGTAGACCTTGCCGAACGCCATCGCCGACGCCTCGGCGTAGAGCTGCCCCGACTGGGTCAGGTACGCGGTCTCGCCGAAGTAGTCGACCGGGAAGAGGGTCGTCGTCCCCTCGCACGCCGACGGCGTGAAGATCGGGGAGTCCATGCAGACGAACCCGCGGTCGTCGAGGAAGTCCCGGATCGCCTTGATCACCCGCGCCCGGACCCGGAGGGTCGCGTTCTGCTTGCGCGAGCGGAGCCAGAGGTGGCGGTTCTCGAGCAGGAACCCGGTGCCGTGCTCCTTCTTGGTGATCGGGAACGGCTCGGCCTCGGCGACGACCTCGACCGCCGAGGCGCCGATCTCGAACCCGCCCGCCGACCGCTTGTCCTCCTTCACCTCGCCGGTGACGATCAGCGACGACTCCTGCGGCAGCGCGTCGATCCGCTTGAACGTCTCCTCGTCGAAGTTCCCCTTGAAGCAGACCGCCTGGACGAAGCCGGTCCCGTCCCGCACCTGGAGGAAGTGGAGCTTCCCCGACGAGCGGCGGTTGTGCAGCCACCCCTTGACGGCGACGGTCTCGCCGGCGTGCTGCGCGAGTTGATCGATGGTGACGTGCGGTGCGTCCGTCACGGGACTCCTCCGGGATGTCGGGTTCGGGCTGGGTGTCGGCCCCGGCGGCACGGCGACGCCGCGGCGGGAGGGCCGAGGGACGAACGGATCAGGGGAACGCCTCGTACGAGGAGGTCATCTTCTCGTCGACGACGCGGCCGTCCTCGACGACCACGTACCCCTTGTGCGTGATCCCCCCCTTCACGCCCTCGATCGCGACGCGGAGGTCGGACGCCTCGAGCTCGGACGGGTCGGCCAGGAGGCGGATCGACTGGAACCCGCGCCGCTCGAACCGCTCGCGGATCGTCTCCCCGAGCCGCCGTCCCCGCTCGACCTCGAGTTCGGACGCCAGCTCCCCGACCCGCCGGCCGAGCCCCTGGACTTCGCGCCGCATCGATCGGACCTCGTCGTGGAGCGGGTCGAGCTGGCCCCCGAGGTCGACGGTGAGAGGGGTCTCGATCACCTCTCCGGACGCCCCGTCCTCGGGCGCGGCGACCACGGCCACCGCGGCGCGGTCGGCCGCCTCGCGGAGCGCGCCGTTCGCCGCGTCGACCTCCTTCCGGACGGCCCCGAGCGCCTCGGAGAGCTCGTCCAGGCGACGACGCAGCAGCAGGAAGACGAGCAGGAGCCCGCCCACCGCGAGGGCGCCGAGGAGGCCGGAGAAGAGGATCGCGTCGCTCATGGGCAAGGATCGTAGTCGGGCCGCGAGAACCGGGCAAGCCGCCGGGGCCGCGCCGCCTCCGCCGACGCCGCTTGCGTCCCGCTCCGGCCGCCGGTTCAATCCCCCGGATCGACACCGCGCGACCCAACGAGACCGGCGGACGGCCGCTCGCCGCGACCACGACGGTCGACGGCCCGCGGGGGCGCCGCGTCGTCACGGCGCGGCCGGACGCCCCGGCGGACGGACCGGTGCGCGACGTCCTCGTCGACCCGGAGCGGTTCGTCCCCGCCCCGAGGAAGCGCAGCCACGAAGAGAAGCTCGAGAAACGGCGCGCCGTCTACTCGTTCGAGCGGGAGATCGACGGGGCGCCGGTGCGGCTCTACCTGAAGCTCTACCGGCCGGCGTCGCCGAAGGAGGCGCTCGAGGAGATCGTGTTCGGACGCCGCGCCTTCCGCTCGCTCCGCTGCGCGCTGGAGGCCGAGCGGCGGGGCGTCGGCGTCGCCCACCACTACGGCGCGAGCGCGCCGGCCGCGTCCCGCCTCCGCCGGGTGACGTCGGTCCTGCTCATGCGCGGACTGCCGCACGGGGCGGACGTCCGCACGGTCCTGAAGCACGAGCACCCGCCGGGATCGGCCGGGCGGCGGCGGTTCCTCGACGCCCTCGGCGCGTTCGCCGGCGACGTCCATCGTCGCGGCCTGGTCCACGCCGACCTGAAGCTCCGGAACGTCTTCGTCGTCGACGCCGTCGCGCCGCGGTTCGCGCTGATCGACCTCGACCGGTCGTCCTTCCCGCGCCCCGGGGGGCTCCGCGCGTGCGTCGGGGAGTCTCTCGACGTCCGGCGCCTGCTCCGGTCGATGGACGACGGGGACGAGCGGTCGAGCCGCGCGGAGCGCCGTCGGGTCCTCGCCGCGTGGCTGCGCCGGCGCGGACTCTCGCGGGCCGCGCGGCGGCGGCGGCTCCGTCTCCTGGCCGTTCTCGGCGCCCTCGGCTGAGCGTCCCGCCGTGACGGCCGGCGCGGCGATCAGCCGCCGTCCGGCGCCTCTTCCCGCTTCAGCTCCGCCCCCTTCTCCAGGAAGCCAAACAGCCGGTACGACGGGACGAGGAAGACGTCGTCCCCCCCGGGGATCCGCACGAAGCGGCGCGCGTCCCGCTCCGCGCCGATGTCGAGCCGCAGCTCGGCGCCGTTCGCCAGGGTCGCGACGACGCGCGCCGCCGGCGGGTCGAGGCCGAGGTCGGCCGGCGCCTCGGTCCCGGAGTGGAAGCCGTCCGCCTGGAGGTCGGCGAGCGTCGCCGCCAGCGAGTTCCCGGCGTACCGGCTCATCAGGCCGACCACCGGCTCGAGGAGCTTCCAGTCGTCCTGCTCGGTCGGCAGCGGCACGCCCTCCTTCCCCGCCTCGGTCGAGGGGAGGAGCTGCCGCTCGACGACCACCGGGTCGTCGTCCGGCTTCACGATGCGGATCGTGCGGACGGCGAGCGGGTCGGCGGCGAGGATCGTCTTGTCCCGCCACGCGCCCGGGGTCCCGTCCCCCTTGTCGAACGAACTCCGGACGTTCCCCGGGACGAGCATCACCTCGGCCGCGTCGGGAGGGAACCGGACGTACGCGCCGCGCCAGTCGGAGGTCCGCTCGCCCAGGACGAAGCGGGCGACCTCCTTCCCCGCGGCGTCGCGCGCCACGACCTCGATCGCCTCCCGGCCGGCGATGCCGAAGTCGACGTGCTTCGACTCGTTCTCCGACACGACGGGGCCGGGCTCGAGCTCGGCGAGCGACTCGAGCGCCGTCCGGACGAGCGTCTCGTCGGCCGGCGCCCCGCCCTCGCTCGCGACGCGCCAGCCGTCGGCGCCGCGGGCGAGCCTCACGTCCCCCTGGTCCCGCCGCAGCTCGAGCTCGACGATCGCCTCGGGCGCGAGCTTCGGGAAGAGGCGGTCGCCGACCACCGTCACCCGCGGCCGGTGCGCCTCGCCGACGAAGAATCGGTCGACCCCCAGGACGCCGAGCTGCGCCACGAGGAGGACGAGGAGGAACAGGTTCGTCCGGTTCATGCCCCTCTCCGCGCGCGCCGCCACACGACCGACCCGACCCCCAGGAGGAGGACGAGCACCGGCACCCCGAGCATGCCGCCGTACCGCACCGCCGCCCGCGCCCCCGGCGTCAGGTCGGCGCGGATCGACGGCGGGGCGAGCGACCGGTTCCGGATGTCCGTGAGCGAGCTGCCGGTCGTGAGCCGATCGACGAGTGCCCAGAGGAAGAGGAGGTTCCCGGGGAACTGCTGGGGCGCCCCCTCGGCGAGGAAGCGGGTGTTCCCGATCACGACGATCTTCGTCGCCGGAGAGCGCGACTGCACGAACATCGGCGCGATCTGCGCCCCGCCGCCGGTCCCGCCGCCCCCCGTCGGCGAGGGCTCGTCCGGTGCGTCGTCCGGTTCGTCGTCCGGTTCGTCGTCTCTCCCTTCGCCGCTCCCGTCGCCGTCCGCGTCCTCGACCTCGAAGCCGGCCTTCTCGAACTCCTCGCGCGTCGGCCCCCGGGAGGAGGTCTCGACCCCCTCGGGGAGCGCGCGGTCGGCGAAGTACGACGTGAACTCTCCCTCCAGCAGGCCGACCATGTCGTACTGGCCGTACTCGTCGAGGTTCTCGGGGGGCGTCATGTCGCGCCGCACGTCGAAGAACCCCTCCTGCGACCACGCGCTCGGCGTCGTCTTCGCGAGCACCACCGCCTCGACCCCCTCCGGCGGGTTCAGCCGGATCGACGAGGGGAGCATCAGGTGGAACTCGTCGATGCCGTTCAGGAGCGACGACTCGGGGTCGAAGTAGCGCGAGAGGAGCTTCGGGAACCAGTACCGCGGCGGCAGGCGCGGGTCGGGCTGGTACGCCTGCCGGTCGAAGACGATGTTCCGCGCGATCTCGAACCCGTAGTGCGCGAACAGGGCGTCCGGCACGTTGTTCCGCGCGGTCAGCGCCTTGAGCTGGGCGTTCTCCTGCGTCCCGTCCGCGAGCACGAGGAGCTTGCCGCCGCTCATCAGGTACTGGTCGAGGTAGAACTGCGCCTTCTCGTCCATCCCGGAGACGTTGTGGACGACGAGCAGGTCGACGTGGGCCGGCACCTCGCGGTCCATCGGCACCTTCTCGATGTCGAACTGCCGCTCCAGCGCCTGCCGGATCAGCCGCCAGTTCCGATCGATGTCGTTCTCGTCCATCCCCGCCGCGCCCGCGTACCGGAGGGCGAGCCCCTTCGGCGCCTCCCGCAGCGAGTTGAAGCCGATCGTCACCGTCCGCTTCCGCACCAGCCGCGACATCGAGAGCGCCAGCCCGTACTCGAGCTGCTCGACCGGGAACACGAACGGCAGCACCTCGTCGGGCCGCCCGCCGTACGACAGCACGAGGCCGGCGTACGCCTTGAACACGACCGCCGACTGGTCGTCGCGCCCCTGGAGCTGCACCTCGCGGACGCCGGCGGTGCGCGCCTCGCGGGCGACGTCGGGGTCGTCGGTCGGGTCCTTCACCTCGAGCCGCACCTGCCCCCGCCCGGCGGCGACGAACTCCTCGAGGAGGTCGCGCAGCATCCGCGGCCACGTCGCGTACTGCGGCTGGTCCCGGAACGCCCGCTCCGACACGAACGCCCGGACCGTCACCAGGTCGTCCAGGCCCTCCAGCAGCTCGATCGTCGCCGGATGGAGCGTGAACGCCTTCGTCGACGTCACGTCGAGCCGCGCGAAGTGGTCGCGCGCGATCCAGTTCAGGACGAACAGGTTCGCGACCGCCAGCAGGACGGTGATCGCGAACGCGGCGCGGCGGCGCTTCGGGGTCGAGGCCGCCATCTCAGGCCCGCCTCCGGACCGCCAGGACGTTCAGCAGCAGGAAGACCGTCAGCATGGTCGCGTAGTAGAGGAGGTCGCGCGTGTCGACGACGCCGCGCTGGATGTTGGCGAAGTGCCCGCCGAGCGAGAGGTCGGTCAGGAACTCGGCGAGGGCGCGCGGGAAGATCCCGACCACGTCCGGCAGGCCGATCACGAAGAAGAAGAAGCAGAGGACGAGGCCGAGGATGAACGCGACGATCTGGCTCTCGGTGAGCGCGGACGCGAAGAGCGAGATCGCGATGTAGACCGCGCCGAGGAGCGCCGCCCCGAGGTAGCCGGTCAGCACCGGTCCGACGTCGACCGGGCTCGCCGCGGTGAACGCGACGAGGAGCGGGATCGGCGCCGTCAGCGCCAGCGCGACGACCAGCAGGCCGAACGAGGCGAGGAACTTCCCGAGCACGATCCGATGGTCGGCGACCGGCATCGTCAGGAGCGTCTCGATCGTCCCGATCTTCCGCTCCTCCGCCCACATCTTCATCGCCACCGCGGGGGCGAAGAAGAGGTAGATCCACGGCAGCAGGTCGAAGAACCGCCGGAGGCTCGCCTCGCCGAGGCTGAAGTAGTCCGGCACGAAGAAGAAGAACAGCCCGCACAGGAGGAGGAAGAAGAAGAGGAAGATCGAGCCGACGGGCGTCTTGAAGTAGCAGTGGAACTCCTTCCCCGCGACGGTCAGGACGTGGCTCATCGCTCTCCCTCCCCGTCCTCGTCCCCGCCCCCGTCCCCGTGGGTCAGGCGCCGGAAGACGTCCTCGAGCGACGCCCGCTCGGGGCGGAGCTCGGCGAGGACCCAGTCCTCCTTCACCGCGCGCCGGAACAGCTCCTCGCCGAGGGCGTCCCCCGCGCCGGTCACCGCGGCCGCGACCGCGCCGTCCGGGAGGTCGTCCGCCTCGACGTCGGAGACGCCGGGGACCCGTTTCAGCGCCGGGCGGGCGGCGGCCGCGGTCGTCCCCCGGATGACGAGCCGGAACCGCTGGCCCGTCGCGCTCGCCGTCGCGTCGACCAGGCGGTTCGGGTCGTCGTCGGCGACGAGCTTCCCGTCGTGGATGATCAGGCACCGGGTGCAGGTCGCCTGGACCTCGGGGAGGATGTGCGTCGAGAGGAGGATCGTCTTCGTCTCGCCGATCCGCCGCACGAGCGCGCGGATCTCGCGGATCTGGTTCGGGTCGAGCCCGGTCGTCGGCTCGTCGAGGATCAGGAAGTCGGGGTCGTGGATCAGCGTCTGCGCGAGGCCGACCCGCTGCCGGTACCCCTTCGACAGCTCTCCCACGTCCTTCGCGACGACCTTCTCGAGGCCGCAGGCGTCGACCATCGCGTCGACGCGGTCGCGGAGGCGGGCGCCGCCGAGGCCGCGGATCCGCCCCGCGTACCGGAGGGTCTCGAGCACGCCGAGCTCCTCGTAGAGCGGCGCCGACTCCGGGAGGTACCCGAGGCGGCGGCGCGCCTCGATCGGCCGCTCCAGCACGTCGACGCCGGCGATCTCGATCTCCCCCGCGTCGGGGTCGAGGTACGTCGTCAGCATCCGCATCGTCGTCGACTTGCCGGCGCCGTTCGGGCCGAGGAACCCGACGACCTCCCCCTCCGCGACCTCGAACGAGATCCCGTCGACGGCGACCGTCGTACCGAACGTCTTTCTGAGTTGGGAGACGCGAATCATCTCGACCGGCTCGGACGTCGGTGCGGCGGTCGGGGCGGCGCGGTGGGGTCGCGCGCCGAGCCCTCGACGCCGTCGGCCGCGCCGGAGCACGGCCGGGCCGGGCGCCCGGAGGAAAGCGGTGATGAATAAGGGGTCCGGACCGGACGGTCAAGGGTTGGGGGCGGAGGCGGGCGTCTCTACCGTGCGCGGCGTGGCAGGCAACCGAATCGGCGTCGTCCTGGCCGGGACCGGTGCGATCGCGCCGAAGCACGCGCGCGCCATCGCGCGCACCGACGGCCTCTCGCTCGTCGCCGTCCTCTCCCGCGACCGCGCGCGAGCGGAATCGCTCGCCTCCCGGTTCGGCGCGGACGCGACGACCGACGCGGCGGAGGCGCTGGCGCGCGACGACGTCGGGGCGCTCGCGATCTGCACCGAGCACGACCGTCACCTCCCGCTGCTGCGGCTCGCGGCGGAGGCGGGACGCCACGTCGTGATCGAGAAGCCGCTCGCGGTCGACGTCGACGCGGGGGCGCGCGCGCTCGGCGCCTGCGCCGCGGCCGGCGTCGTCGTCGCCTGCGTCTTCCAACGACGCTTCGACCCCGCGCTCGTCCGGCTGAAGCGCGCCGTCGAGGAGGGGCGGACGGGACGCGCGATCGGACTCGAGCTGTCGATGGTCTGGCGGCGGGACGCGCGGTACTTCACGCGGACCGGATCCGCCTGGCGGGGCGACCCCGCCCGGGCCGGCGGCGGGGTGGCGATGATGCAGGCGATCCACCTGCTCGACGCCGCCCGCTGGCTGTTCGGCGAGGTCGTCGAGGTCGAAGGATCGGTCGCGAATGCGCGCGGCCGCGCCGCGGTGGAGGACGTCCTGGCCGCGACGCTCCGGTTCGAGAGCGGCGCGCTCGGCGCCGTCTTCGCCACCACCGCCGGCGCCGGCGCCCTCGCGCCGCGCGCCGCGTTCCACTTCGAGCACGGATCGGCGGTCGTCGAGGCGGAGCACCTTCGCGCCTGGTCGCTCCCGCCGGCGCCGGGCTCGGCCTCCGACGCGCTCCGGCGCTCCGCCCGCTTCCGCGAGAGGATCGCGCGCCGCCTGCCGTGGCGGCTCGTCCCGCGACACGCCGGGCCGAAGGGGAGGTTCGAGGACGTCTACCTCGACTTCGCCGAGGCGGTCGGGACGGGGCGATCACCCCGGTCGGAGGGAGGCGACGCCCTGCGGTCCGTCGCGGTGGTCCAGGCGCTCTACGAGGCCGCGTCCGAGGGGCGCCGGGTCGCCGTGCGAAATCCGCTCCGAGATTCCTGAATTCGCGGAACACTCCGGGGAGGGCCCCCGTCAGACCGTCGGCAGGCTCGGAAGCCTCTCGGCCTCACGGCCAGGATGGGTTCCAGTAGAGAGGTCGAAGAGCCATCAACGCCGCCAAGGTTGCCCATCACGGGGAGTAAAACACCGGCTTCATCCCTCATTCCCCAACATCTCCTATCCAGGAGCCGGATCCCCTTGGTTCTTCTCGCACGACGGCCGCCCGGCAGCGGCCGTCGCTTTTTAACGGCCCAGGATCTCGATTCCGGAGCAGCCGGGGATCCGATCGATGCGTCGCCGCGAGGGGGCGAACGGGCAGGCGAGGAGTCGCGCCGGCGGCCGGCGCTCAGGTCGCTTCGGTCGGCTGCGGCGGGGTGAAGACCTGGACGCCGTTGCCGCCGCGGGCGAGGACCTGGTCGAGGCTCGCCTCGGCGTTCTTGAGGACCGAGTCGTAGAAGAGCGAGTTCCGATCGCGGTAGGTGGCGATCCCCGCGGAGAGCGTGACCTGGACCGGCCGCTCGTCGATCTCGAACGACAGGGCCGCGAGCCGCTCGCCCACGCGCCCCATCAGCACGCGAACGCCCTCGGAGTCGGTGTGCGGGAGGATCAGGACCATCCGCTCCCCCATCCGCCCGAGGAAGTCGGACGACCGCGACAGCTGGTGAACGACACCGACCACCCGTTCCTCGATCTGGTCGCGGACCTTGTAGCCGTACAGGTCCTTCAGGTTCTCGAGGCGGTCGATCTGGAACAGCGCGCACGTCAGCGGATACGTGTAGCGGCGCGCCCGGCTGAACTCGATCTTCAGGAGGTGGAGGATCTGGGCGTAGCTGAACAGCCCGGCCTCGGACGAGAACGATTCGAGGTTGCCTTGTTCCGTCATCTCCTCACCACCGTTCCCGCGAGCGTCAGGGGCGGATCTGCTCGACCTTTCGGAAGATTAGGCGCGAGCCTGTAGAGGTTCGACGGCATTCCCCGGCAAAAGGGCAGGGCGCCCGAAAAGGGGCGCCCTGCAAGAATTTCCCCCCCTGACGGGGGGGAAATGGTTCCGTGACGATCGAGCATTCGATCGAAGATGGCGGTTGGGGAGGGGAAGGGCTCCGACCGACCACCCGAACGATCACGGAAGTTTCGTGTCTCTTCGAGCGTCCCGGGGAAGTGGAGGGTGGTGAACACCGCCCCGCTCCCGAGGACGTCCGTACGATACCACACGCTCCGGCCGGTGGGCCGGGAGCCCGCCCAGAATTTGTAGCAACTCGTGGAGAACCTGTTGAACGAAGGTGAGCGAGCGGTCCTCTATCGGTCGTTGGCCCGCCTCCTCGACGCCGGCCTCCCACCGGACTCGCTCTACTCCATGCTGGGAAAGGGGTTCCGCTCGGAGGCGGTCCGCGCGGTGATCGCCGCGTGCCGCGAGGCGGCCCTCGACGGCCGGCCCCTCTCCGACGGTCTCCGGGCCTCGGCCCCCTCCGTTCCCCCTCTCCACGCGCTCGCGGTCGCCGCCGCCGAGACCGCCGGCACCGTCCCCGAGACGCTGAAGGAGCTCGCCGTCGGCGACGAGGAGCGGCTGCGGGCCCGGAGAGGCCTCCTCGGCAGCGCCCTCTATCCGATCCTGCTGGTCCACCTCGCGGTGATCGCGCCGAACGGCGGACTCCTCGTGACCGATCTCCCGGCGTTCCTCCTCCGGGTGGTCCCGGTGATCGTCGTGATCGACCTCGCCCTCCTGTTCGCGTGGCGCCTCCTCGCGCGTCCGGTCGACGGGACGTCGGGGCTGCTGCTCCTCCGCCTCCCCGTCGTCGGCGCGCTGCTCCGGGCCGCGAGCTACCGCGGCTACTTCCGTGCGCTGTCGGCCCTGTACGAGGCGGGCGTGCCGCTCCCGAGAGCCGCCCGCGAGTCGGTCGTCACCCTCTCCCCGCCCGCGCTGCGGGACGCGGTGTCCGCCGCGCTCGCACCGGTCGACCGCCACGAACCGCTCGCGGAGGCGTGGCCGGGGTTCCCGGGGCTGCGCGAGGAGGTCCGTGCCTCGCTCGTGACGGCCGAGCCGGCGGGCGAACTCGGAACCGCGCTCTCCGGGGCCGCGGTCCTGTACGCCGAACTCGAGACGAGCCTGCGCTCGCGCGTCGTCCGGATCGGGAGCTCGGTCCTGTACGCCGCGGGCGTCGTCTACGTCGCGGTTCGGGTGATCGGCTTCTACTCCGACTACTTCGGTCGGCTGAGCTCGTTCTGATCCGGCGCCGCGCCGCGCCGCGCCGCGCCGAAGCCCCGTCAGCCCCCCTCGGCCCGCCGGAGGATCGCGTGGAAGCGCGGATCGGTCCGGATCGAAGCGAGGTCCCCGTCCCGCCGGGCCCACGAGACGTCGGTGAAGCCCGAGTCGACCGCCCGCCCCATCTCCGCGATCGCGTCCTCGGTCCGCCCCTCGATCGCGCGGATGCAGGCGAGGTTGTAGTACGCCCAGCTCTTCACGCGGACCGCCTCCGGCCGCTCGGTGATCTTCCGGTACTCGAGTTCGGCCCGGACGTAGTCGTCGAGCTGCTGATGGTGGTAGCCGAGCTCGAAGAACGTGTCCATCGCCTCGTTCAGGCGGTACATGAACGCCCGCTCGAGGTCGTCCGCCGCGCCCTCGGCCTGCGCCCCCAGGAGCTCGGGCGCCAGCGCGACCGCGGGCTTCAGCCCCTCGGCCGACCGGAGGCGCCGCGTCGCGATCGACTCGAGGGTCCGGATCTTCGCGTCGATCGGGCGGGAGAGCCCGGCCTTGGCGCAGGAGAACCGCGCGTACTGGCTCAGCTTGCACGCGCAGTAGACGAGGACGTCCTCGGTCTCGATCCTCGAGCGGAGGAAGATCTGATCCGGGAACTCGAACTCGACGGTCGGCGACACGAAGAGCGGCTGGAGCTCCACCTCGAGCGTCGGACGCCGCGCCTCGTGGAGCGCCAACACCGAGCGCGCGCGGGCGACGTACGTGACGCGCGGGTCGAGGGCGGTCGCGAGGAGCCGGCGGTAGACCGAGTCGTCGAGGGCGAAGAGGGCCGAGAACTGGCCGTCGTAGAACCCCGGGACCCGCCCCTCGTGCATGACGTCCTCGAGGAG
>JBICIB010000478.1:0-3116 GCA_043101415.1 Planctomycetota bacterium JB042
GCTCGAGGAGGAGCCGTCGGTCCGGGCGTCGGTCGAGGCCGGCGCCGACGTGGTGATGTTCTCCGGCGACAAGCTGCTCTGCGGCCCTCAGGCCGGCCTGATCGTCGGGCGTCGCGACTGCGTCGACCTCGTCCGGAGCCACCCGCTCTACCGGGCCGTCCGCCCCGGCAAGCTCGATCTCGCCTCGCTCGAGGCGACGCTCCTGGCGTGGCGTCGGGCGCCCGAGGGGCTCCCCGCGTTGCCGCTGTACGAGATGCTCGGCCGCGACCTGGAGACGCTCGACGCGATGGCCGGGCGCGTCGCGGACGGCCTCGACCGCCTCGCGGGCGTCCGCGCGACCTGCGTGGAGACCGAGGGGTTCCTCGGCAGCGGCTCGGCGCCCGTCCGCCGCGTCGCCTCGCGCGCGGTCGCGCTCGACGTCGCCGGCGCGAGCCCGGACCGTCTCGCCGACGCGTTGCGCCGCGGCGACCGCCGGGTCCATGCCCGCATCGACGGAGACCGCGTCCTCCTCGACGTGAGGACGGTCTTCGACGAGGAGATCGAGCCGCTGATCGAGTCCGTGGCCGCCGCGGCCGCGGCGTGGGAGGGTGCGTCATGAGCGGGAAGGAGCGCAGGAAGCAGCAGGTCCGGTTGACGAGCTGGTCTTCCTGCGCCGGCTGAGCGGCCAAGCTTCCGCCGGGGGACCTCGTGAAGGTCCTGGACAAACTGCCGAGGACGACCGACGAGAACCTGATCGTCGGATCCGAGACGCTCGACGACGGCGGCGTGTATCGCCTGGCCGACGACACCGCCCTCGTGCAGACGCTCGACTTCTTCCCGCCGGTCGTCGACGACCCGCGTTGGTTCGGCCGGATCGCCGCCGCCAACGCGCTCTCCGACGTCTACGCGATGGGGGGGCGCGCGCTCACCGCGATGAACATCGTCGGCTTCCCGAAGGAGCTCGACATTGAGATCCTCGGCGAGATCCTGGCCGGCGGCGCGGAGAAGGTCCTCGAGGCCGGCGCGGCGCTGGTCGGCGGGCACTCCGTCCAGGACACCGAGGTGAAGTACGGACTCTCGGTGACCGGGTTGGTCCACCCCGACCGCATCACCTCGAACGCGCACGCGAACGTCGGCGACGTCCTCGTCCTGACGAAGCCGCTCGGCATGGGGACCGTGGCGACCGCCATGAAGATGGAGAAGGTCGACGACGCGGCGATCGAGCGGGCGTGCGTCCAGATGGCGACCCTGAACCGGGGCGCCGCCGAGGCGCTGGCCGAGGTCGGCGGCCGGACGGCGACCGACGTCACCGGGTTCGGCCTGCTCGGACACGCGCGCGGGATGGCCGAGGCGAGCGGCACCACCCTCGTCTTCGAGGCCTCGAGGCTGCCGCTGTTCGACGGCGTCCTCCCGCTCGTCGAGGCCGGCCTCCTCTCCGGAGGCGCCGCCCGGACGCGGCTCTTCCTCGGGACGACCGCCGACCTCTCGGACGCGGTCCCGCTCGCGGTCCAGAACCTCGCCCTCGACGCGGAGACGTCCGGGGGGCTCCTCGTGGCCGTCCCCGCCGACCGGCTCGATGCGCTGCTCGAGGCGCTCGCCCGGCGCGACACCCCGTGCGCGACGGTCGTCGGCGAGGTCGTGCCGCGCGACGGCGAGGTCCGCGTGCGGCTCCGCTGACTCCCCCGGAGCCCGGCCGAACGGCGTCGGGTCGAAGAAAGTCCGCCCCCGCCTCCCCGGGAAATCGACTATCCTGACCCGCCCTTGTCGGGCGGTCCCGGAACCGCTGCCCCCGTAGCCGAGCTCCCCAGCCATGACGAACGAAGAGAAGATCGACGAGAACGCGATCCGCGCCCAGCTCGACGCCGCGATGGAGAAGATGGACGGGCCGGTCGAGCCGGCCGCCCCCTCCGCCGGCGACGCGAGCCCCGAGAAGGAGCGCGGCTCCGCCCGCGGCGGCGACCCTCATCTCCACCAGGGAACGATCGCCTCGATCGACGACAAGGAGGTCATGGTCGAGCTCGGTCCGCGCACGCAGGGCGTGATCTCGATCGAGGAGTTCGACGACCCGCCCGAGGTCGGCCAGCAGTTCGAGTTCTCCCTGGTGTCGATCCAGGACGGCCTCTGGACGCTCTCCCGCAAGGAGGCGCGGACCCTCGCCACCTGGCGCGAGCTCGAGAAGGGGAAGGCGGTCAAGGCGACGGTCATCGGAGAGAACTCCGGCGGCCTCGAGCTGAAGATCGGCCCGGTCTCCGCGTTCATGCCGGCCTCCGAGGTCGACGTCCACCGGGTCGAGGACTTCGCGCCGTACGTCGGCCAGACGTTCGTGTGCGAGGTGATCGAGGTCGCCCGGAAGCGGAAGCGCGTCGTCCTCTCCCGCAAGGGGATCCTCTTCCGCGAGCGGCGCGAGGCGCGCGAGCGGACCCTCGAGACGCTCGCGCCGGGCCAAGTCGTGAAGGGGAAGGTCGAGAAGCTCGAGAGCTTCGGCGCCTTCGTCGACATCGGCGGCGGCCTCTCCGGTCTCCTCCACGTCTCGAACATCTCCCACAAGCGCGTCGCCGACCCGTCGTCCGCGCTCGAGGTCGGCCAGGAGCTCGAGCTCCAGGTGCTCGAGATCAAGAACGGCGGCAAGCGGATCGGGCTCGGCCTGAAGCAGCTGCAGGCGGACCCCTGGGACTCCGTGCGGGAGAAGTTCCGCGTCGGCCAGGTGGTCCCCGGCAAGGTCGTCCGGGTCGCCGAGTTCGGCGCGTTCGTCGAGATCGCCGAGGCGGTCGAGGGGCTGCTCCACAAGTCGCAGCTCGCCCCCGAACGCGTCAACCGCGTCGAGGACGTCGTGAACGTCGGCGACGAGGTGACCGTGCGCGTCCAGGCGGTCGACCCCGGCCAGCGCCGCATCTCCCTCTCGCGCCTCAGCGACCGCGGCAACCTCATCGGCTCGGAGGAGGACGTCGGCGCCGAGGAGGTCGACAAGTACATGAAGCAGGGCGGCCGCGAGTCGTCCGGCCAGAACCTCGGCAGCATCCTCCGCGCCGCCCTCGAGCAGTCGCAGAAGAAGGGATAGCGCGCCGCGCGGGCAGGAACGCGTTCGGGAACGTCTTCGCGTTCGCCACGGCGGCGGCCGGAGGAGGGACGAGCTCTCC
>JBICIB010000479.1:0-5878 GCA_043101415.1 Planctomycetota bacterium JB042
ACGACGCTCTTCCGATCTCCGACGACTGGTCGACGCCCGAGTCGATCTACGCGGCGACGCTCCGCTCGTTCCCGACCTCGTACGCGGCGCTCTACGGGCTCGGCGGCCTCCGGCTCGAGGAAGGGACGGCCGCGAGCGCGCGGGGAGACGCGGCCGCGGCGGCGGACGCGCTCGACGAGGCGGCACGTCTCTTCGACGCGGCGGCGGAGGCGGCGGCGGGCGACGCGGGGCGCGAGGTCGACGCCCGGTTCGGCCGGGGGCGGGCGCTCGTGGTGCGGGGCGACTTCGAGGCCGCGGTCTCCGTGCTCCGCGAGGTCGACCGGGCGCTCGCCGCGTCGCCGGACCTCGCGCGCACCTCGCGTCACGCCGCGGAGGCGCGCTTCCAGCTCGGGCTCGCCCTGTCGCAGGTCCCGCGCCTCGCCGAGGCGGAGGAGGTGTTCCGGCGGTTGATCGAGATCCACGGCGAGACGGCGCGCCGGCTCGACGCGTACGGCGAGGTGCTCCGCGCGCGACGCGACGGGCGCGCGCTCACGCAGTACGACCGCGCCCTGGCGATCGATCCGGACCACCACCCGGCCCGGATCCACCTCGCGGAGATGCTCCGGGCGCAGGAAGGGTACGAGGGGCTCGCCCGTCAGCAGCTGAAGGAGGTGCTCGCCCGGGACCCGTCGAACCGACGCGCGCGGGAGCTGCTGGAGGCGTGGACGCGGGGCGACTCGCCATGAGCCGCCGCGGCGCGGGCGGGATCAGTCGCCGTCGCCGCCGCCGCCGGTGAGGTCCGGCGCGGTCGAACCGCCGCCCCCTTCGCCCGGCTGCGACGCGCCGCCCTCGCCGCTCGTCTCGACCTTCGGCTGGGTCGCGCCGGAGCGCATCACGGCGCGCCCGTTCCGCATGACCATCTTCGGCGCGGTCGCGCTCCGCCGGACGCCCTTCGACTTCGAGACCTTGCCGCCCGCGATCGCGGGGCCGACCTGGAGGTCCGGCTGCCAGTAGATCGTCTCGCCGAGCTGGTTGAAGCCGGCGATCTTCTCGCGCGAGCGGAAGCGGACGTTCCCCATCCGGTCGCGGTACTTGATCAGGTCGCCCTTCAGGATCTCGTCCGACTCCGGCGTCGCGCGCGGCAGCTCGTCCTCGACCGGCTCGAGCGAGGGGCGCTGGAGGGCGATCGGGTCGGCCGCCTTGAAGCCGGAGCCGCGCTCCTCGAGGCGCGCCTCCTTGGCGCCGCCGGAGTTCAGGAAGAAGAGCGTCGCCGCGATCACCGCGACGGCCAGGACGACGACGACGACGGGGGTCGAGACCCCACGCTCGAGACGGGAGAGGGACATGCCGTGGACCTCGGGAAGTCGGGCCGGGGTCGGGTCTTGACCGCGACCAGGTGTTTCTCAGGATAGCCGGTTTTCGACCCACGCAAAAGGAAGGTATCGGCGTCTCCTCCTACGTCCCTTGAAGAACGGACGTTGAACGTCCCCGGCGGCGGAGCCGTACCCCCTCGAATGACCCTCTTCCCGCACAAGACCGTCCTCGCTCCCTGGCTCGCGCTCCTCGCCGGCCTCGGCGGCTGCTCCGAGGAGTCCCCGGACGCCTCGCCGGGGGCGCCGTCCGCGGGAACCCCGGCCGCCAAGGCGCACCCGAGGGTCCGGACCGACGCGCCGACGTTCGACTTCGGACGGCTGCTGAAGGGGCAGGTCGAGACCGCCGAGTTCACCCTCCGGAACGAGGGGGACGCGCCGGCGGTCGTGCAGATGATCCAGACGGTCTGCGGCTGCACCGTGGCCCGGCTCGTCCTCCCCGACGGCACCTCGTTCACCCCGCCGAAGGGGGCCGCCCCCGATCCGAGCGGGATCGCGACGATCCCCGCCGGGGAGTCGATCTCCCTCTTCGTCGAGCTGGAGACCGGGGCCCAGAAGCCCGGGCCGCTCTCGAAGAGCGTGACGGTCCACTCGAACGATCCCCTGAACGGCCGGCTCGGACTCCGCCTCCAGGCGTCGATCGTCGAACCGTTCCACGTCGAGCCGCCCGAGGTCGTCTTCGGCGAGGTCCGCCGCGGCGAGACCCCGGCCGCGACGGTCGAGATCTCGGCCGCCGCGCTCGAGGGGGCGGCGGTCGTCGGCGTCGATTCGTTGCCGGAGTGGCTCGAGGCGGACGTCCGCCGGCTGGAGGGGACGGGACGCTTCGCGCTCGACGTCCGGCTCCGCGAGGGCGCCCCGGTCGGCTTCCTGAAGGCGGACGTCCGCGCCCGCGTCGACCACCCGACGTTCGACGGGCTCGACGTCCCGGTCTTCGCGACCGTGAAGAGCCGACTCCGCTTCGACACCGGCAACCCGACGAACCGCGAGCGGATCGACTTCGGGTTCCTCCCCCGCGGCGAGCCGACCACGATCACGGTCGAGGTCGCCGAGGAGGTCGGCGCCGCTCCGTTCCGCGTGACCGGCGTCGAGGTCGACGCCGCGCGCGCCGACCTGGTCGAGACCGAGGTCGAGACGCTGGAGGACGGCCGGCGCTACCGGGTCCTCGTGACCTGCGCCCCGACCGGCGACGTCCGGAACGTGCGCGGCACGCTCCGGATCCGGACCGATCACCCGGATCAGCCCGTCAAGGAACTTCCGTTCCAGGCCTGGGTCGATTCGAATCCATGATCCGCTCCCGAGAGAGAAGAACGACGGAGACCGAGAAGAGGTGACCGCATGAACCCGCGCATCCCGAACCCGAACCCGCTGGCGGCGGCCGCCGCCGCCCTCTTGCTCGCCGCTCCCCTCGTCGCGCAGGAGACCCGCGCGCCGAGGGCCTCGACCGGCGCCCCGGTCGCCGCCCGGCCGGCCGCGAAGATCCCGCAGGTCACGCCGGCGCCGGTCCCCGTGCCGTCGGGCGCGGCCCAGGCGCAGCCCGGCGCGCTCCCCGAGGCGGACATCTTCTCGCCCGAGCCGGAGATCGACTTCGGCGAGATCCTCCAGGGCGAGAAGCGCGCGCACACCTTCCTCGTCGCCAACCGCGGCGAGAAGGACATCCAGATCCGCGCGGTCAACCCGACCTGCGGCTGCACCATCGCCGAGGTGAAGGCGCCCGACGGGACGATGATCGACCCGAAGAAGCACACGCCGAACACCGACATGCTGACGCTGAAGCCGAGCGACACGTGCGAGGTCTCGGTCGAGTTCAACTCGCGCGGCCAGCCGCTCCATCAGCTCACCAAGCACATCATGGTGATCTCGTCGGACGACCGGATGCCGGCGCTCCGCCTCACGATGAAGATGAAGGTGACGTCGGGGATCGAGCTCGAGCCGAACCCGCTCCAGTTCGGCGAGATCACCCGTGGCTCCGAGGTGACGAAGCGCGCCTGGGCGAAGCTGAAGACCGTCAAGGACATCGAGATCACGGAGATCGGCGAGAAGCCGGCGTACGCCGACGTGAAGTGGGAGCGCGGGACCGCGCCCGACGGGACCGAGGCGATCGCGATCGACGTCACGATCCTCGGCACCGCCCCGATCGGCTACGTCGCGCCGGCCCTGGTCCTGAAGACGAACCACGAGAAGCTGAACCAGATCCAGGTCCAGCTCTACGCGCACGTGAAGTCGGAGGTCGTCTTCGACACCGGCAACAAGATCAACAAGGAGCGGATCGACTTCGAGGTGATCCCGTTCGGCGAGGCGCGGAAGCGGACCGTCGAGATCACCAACGGCAACCCGGCCGTCCCGTACGCGGTGACCGGCGTCGACGTCGACTCGATGCACAAGGACAAGCTGACCGCCGAGCTCGAGACGATCGAGGAGGGGAAGCACTACAAGATCCACCTCACGACCGCCGACGACCTCGACGCCCGCTTCTTCCGCGGCAAGCTGATCGTGCGGAGCGGCAGCGCCGAGATGCCGGCGAAGGAGATCTTCTTCCACGGCTGGATCAAGAAGGGTTGAGCGAGCGCGAGACGAACGGCGGCGCGCCCCGCCGGAGCCTCCCCTGGGTCGAGGTCGCCGTGCTCGGCGGCCTCGGCCTCGTCGCGTTCGTGACGTGGTTCCTCTTCCTCCGCGCATCGCGCCCGCCGAACGTCGTCCTGATCTCGATCGACACCCTCCGCCCCGACCACCTCGGCTGCTACGGCTACCCGAAGCGGACCTCCCCCCGGATCGACGCGTTCGCCGCCGGGGGCGTCCGGTTCGAGCGGGCCCACTCGACGACCAGCTGGACCCTCCCCGCGCACATGGCGCTCCTCTCGGGCCAGCCGGATCAGGTCCACGGCGTCGTGCACGACACGCTCGCCGTCGATCCGAACATCCGGATGCTCGCCGAGGTGTTCCGCGAGCACGGCTACCGCACCGGCGGCTACTTCGGCGGCCCCTACCTCGAGCCGTACTTCGGCTTCGGCCAGGGGTTCGAGGTGTACGAGAACTGCGGCGTCGAGATGTTCTCGACGGCCGGGCGGGCGCCGGGCGCGCTGCAGGGCGCGATGCTCGGCGCGAAGGAGCGCGAGTCGCACAAGGTGATCACCGCGCCGAAGACGACCGACGGCGCGCTGGAGTTCCTCGAGCGTCACCGGGACGAGCCGTTCTTCCTCTTCGTCCACCACTGGGACGTCCACTACGACTTCAACGCGCCGGCGGAGTTCGTGAAGCGGTTCTGGCCCGGCCCGCCGCCGCCGGACTTCACGATCGAGGACTTCCACTTCAACGAGGCGGTCTCCCCGGAGATGACGCCCGAGCAGCGCGCGTACCTCATCGCCAACTTCGACGCCGAGATCGCGTGGGTCGACTTCCACGTCGGGAAGCTGCTCGACCGGCTCGACGAGCTCGGGCTCGCGGACGACACGATCGTCGTCGTCACCGCCGACCACGGCGAGGAGTTCTTCGAGCACGGCGAGAAGGGGCACCGGAAGAACCTGTACGACACGACCCTCCGGATCCCCCTCCTGGTCGCCGGCCCCGGCGTGCGGAAGGGGGTCGTGGTCGAGGAGCAGGCGCGGATCTTCGACGTCGTTCCGACGCTCCGCGAGCTCTGCGGCTTCGACGACGACCCGGCGCTGTACGGCGAGTCGCTGGTCCCGCTCCTCGACGGCGACGCGCCGCCCGAGCTCCGGGACCTCCCGATCGTCGCCGAGCTGACCGACGTCCCGAAGGTCCTCGGCGACGGCGGCCGGCCGGTCACCGCCGACTACAAGAACGTCCACCGGGCGTGCTCCGGGAACGGCCTGAAGTACCTCCTCGCGGAGCGACGCGCGTTCGACGCGGCGGCGAAGCCGCCGGACCTCTCGCTCGACGGCGGCGACCTCCTCCTGCGCGAGGAGAAGGTGTACGACCTCGGCGCCGACCCCGGCGAGCGGAACGACCTGAGCGCCAGCCGCGCCGACGCGCTCGAGAGGCTGCGCGACCGGCTCGGCCGACTCGGCGAGGCGCTCGGGCGGCTGAAGGGGTCGCTGAAGCTGATCAACGAGGCCCAGGAGAAGCCGCGCGAGCTGCAGGAACAGCTCGACCAGCTCGGCTACTGAGGCGTCCGTGAAGCGCGCCCTCGCCCGCCTCGGCCTCCTCCTCCTCGGCGTCCTCTTCGCGCTCGTCCTGCTCGAGGGAGCGCTCCGCCTGCTGTCGCTCTTCGTCGGCGACCTCCGGGGAGGCGCGCGCGGACGCACGACGGTCCTCTGCGTCGGCGACTCGCACACCTACGGCCTCCACGTCCTCCCGTCCGACGCGTATCCGTCGAGGCTGCAGGGCCTGCTCGATCCGGCGGCCCGCGAGGTCGGCGTCCTGAACTACGGCGTCCCCGGCCGGAGCTCCGGCGCGCTCGCCCGCGAGCTGCCGCGCTACCTGCGGGAGACGCGGCCGGACGTCGTCCTGGTGAAGGTCGGGTTCAACGACTCCTGGAACCACGACGGCGCGGACGGGACCGACGCCGCCCG
>JBICIB010000480.1:0-2559 GCA_043101415.1 Planctomycetota bacterium JB042
GCGAGATCTTGCCGGTGGTAATTTGGTCGTTCGTCATTGGGTGGTGTGGTGTTTCGGGTTGGTTTGAAGTTCCTCCCGGGACGCTACACCGCCCGATCTCGTTTACACGGCTCTTGGTACTACCTCCCTCCCTCGAGGACGGCCTCCTCCGGGGCAGGCCAGAGAGCGCCTCCCCGCCCACCCCGGAACGCGGCCAGGCCGCCGAGACGTCCGCCGGCCGCCGGTCGCGCTCTCCCCTGCTCTCGTTGCTCTCCCCTGCTCTCGTTGCTCTCCCCTGCTTTCCCTCTCTTTTCTCGACCGTCGTTCCTCCCGATTCCGTTCTTCCCCCTCATGACCCTCACGACACTCTCTCTCGCCCTCGTCCTCCCCCTCGCGCCGTCCGACCTGTTCGTCTCCTCCTACAACTCGGATCGGGTCCTCCGGTTCGACGCCTCGAGCGGCGCCTCGCTCCCCGGGCCGTTGGCGGCGCCGGGGGCGCAGTCGGTCCGGTACGGGCCGGACGGGCACCTCTACGTCTGCGCCGAGAAGATCGATCAGGTGCTCCGGTACGACGGCGTCACCGGCGCCGCGCTCGGGCCGTTCGTGTTCGACGACTCGAACACGCCCGCCGACGAGACCGGCGGGCTCGACGGGCCGACGGCCGCGGTGTTCGGCGCCGACGGCGACCTGTACGTGGCGTCGTTCGAGACCGACCAGGTGCTCCGGTACGACGGGACGACCGGCGCCTTCGTCGGCGTCTTCGTCGCCGCCGGCGCGGGCGGCCTGAACGGTCCGGACGCCGGCATGACGTTCCACCCCGACGGGACGCTCCTCGTCCCGAGCTTCTGGTCGAACCGCGTCCTCCGCTTCGACCCGACCAGCGGAGCGTTCCTGTCCGAGTTCGCCGGGCCGGCGATCCCGCAGCTCCTCTCGCGCCCGCGCGACATCCGCTTCCGGTCGGACGGCGTCGCGTACGTCTCCGGCTGGGGTTCGAACCGGATCAACCGGTACGACGTCGACGGGACGTACCTCGGCGCGTTCGCCCTGACGACCCGCCCCACCGGTCTCCTCCTCCCGCCGACGACCGGGACCGTGCTCGTCACGAGCGATCAGACGAACGACGTGAAGGCGTTCGACGCCGCGGGGCAGACGCTCCCGCCGCTCGTCGCCGCCGGGGGGAACGGCATCAACGGCGGCACCTTCCTCGAGCTCTGGCCCGATCCGTACGTCCGGCTCTCCCGCCTGTCGCCGGGGAGCGCCGGGGCGGTGAACTCCCTCGACGTCCGCGGCCTGACTCCCTCGGGCGCGGCCTTCCTCCTCGTCGGCAACGCCACCGCGTCGTTCACCCTCGGCGCCTGCACCGACCCGATCGGCGTCGCCGCCCCGATCGTCCTCCCGCTCCTCGTCGACGCCGCCGGCACGTCCACGATCGCGGGCGCGCTCCCCGCGAGCGTCGGAGGCGCCACGCTGGTGCTCCAGGTCGTCGAGCCGGGGAACTGCCGGATGTCGAACCTGGTGGTCCAGGGAGTGTGAGAGGGGAGGAAGGAGAGGAACGAGAGGAACGAGAGGAACGAGAGCGCGGTCGACGGGACGTCAAAGGAGCCGACATCGAGGCCGCGGGGCGAGGTCGACTCGGGGCCTTCGGCCCCGGCCCCTCGGAGCGCGGCACGGACTTCAGGCGTCCGGCCGACCCTCGTCGCGCTCTCCTTCCTCTCCTTCCTCTCCTTCCTTCCCTCCCAGGTCCGCTTCGATCGCGGGTCTTTCCTCGTCGTCCGCGTGTTCGAGCGCCTGCTTCAGCGCCGCGATCCCTTCCTCGTTCCGGCCGAGTTGGATCAGCACCCTCCCGAGGTAGTGGTGGACCATCGCGGAGGTCGGCTGCTGGCTGGAGGCGAGTTCGAGCGGGGGGAGGGCCTCGTCGAGGCGGCCCTGGACGAAGAGGGTCGCGCCGCGCACGAGGTGGTGACGCCAGAGGTCGTCCCGGCCGGCCTCCTCGGCGAGGCGGACCGCGGTCTCGTAGGCGGCGGTCGCCTCGGCCGGCGCGCCGGTCCGCTCGAGGCACTGCGCGAGGATCATCCAGGCGTCGACGTGGTCGGGCTTCCTCTCGACCGCCCGCTCGAGGAGCGCGACCGCGCGGACGGGGTCCTCCATCTGCGCCGCCATCGCCACCCAGAAGAGCGCCGTCGGCGATTCGGGCCAGCGCCGCTCGACGACGGCGCCGACGCGGGCGGCGTCCTCGAACCGCTTCTCGAGGAAGAGGGCGCGGAGGTACGACAGGTGGAAGATCTGGCTCGGGCGGTCGGCGAGGAGGACGGCGGACTCGAACGCGGCCGTCGCCTCGGCCGTGCCGGCGTCCGTCTGGTCGAGGACGCAGCCGAGGCTGAACGCCTCCAACGCCCCGCGCGGCGCCCCGAGGTCGGCACGGAGGCGAGCCGCCTCGCCCTCGCGGCCGCGGGCGGCGAGGATCGCGGCGCGGAGTCGCTCGAGCGCGCGGACGTCGTCGCGGTTCGCCGCGACGGGAGGGGCCTCGGCGAGGAGACGCTCCGCCCGGTCGAGGTCCCCCTTCCCGACCGCGCCGAGCCC
>JBICIB010000481.1:0-4755 GCA_043101415.1 Planctomycetota bacterium JB042
CACGACGCGCCGGCGCGTCGTGCTCGCCGCCGAGCGCGCGGGCCAACGCCGCCGTCCGCGCCTCGAGGTCGAGGTCCGCCGCGCCGGCGAGGACGTCGCGGTAGAGCGCGCACGCCCCCCACGTCGCCGGTCCCCCCGGCGACGCCTCCCCGGCCGCCAGTCGCGCGGGCGAGACGCCGACTCGCTCGAGCCAGTCGGCCTCGAACTCGACGTTGAACGAGCGGACCTCCGTCTCGCGGATCCGTTCGTCGTGCTCCTCCCCGGGCGGGTGGAAGGCGACGGTCTGCGGGCCGCACTCGCGACCCCGCCGGCCGAACCGCTCGACGTACTCCCCCCGACGGACCAGGCAGAGGTACGCCCGCTCGTGCGCGTGCCGCGGGATCTGCGTCCCCGGCGCGTACTCGGTCTCGTTGAACCGGAGGCCGCCCACGCGCCGATCCCGGACGACGAGCCCGTAGAAGCGCCCGGGCCGGAGCTTCGCCTCGCCTCGCATGAGGGCCTTAACGTCCCGCCGGCCGGCCCGTTGGGTCGATCGGTCATGCGTCCGCGCGGCCCCCGAGCGGCGAGAACGGGAGCGGCGCCCCGAAATACCGGCGCCGGCCGGCGGCTCACACTGAAGTCGCCCCCCCCGGGGTCCGATAGGGAGGTATCTCGGGCGCGCCGAGAGCCCGACGAACGGGGGTTCGCCGCCCCGCTGCCTGATGCGGACGGGGGCCGCTCCATGAGTCAGATCCTGGTCGTGGACGACAGCCGGGCGGACCGGCAGCTCTGCAAGGTGATCCTCGAGGCCGTCCCGGCAAGGGAGTTCCTCGAGGCCTCCCGCGGAGAGGAGGCGGTCGCGATGCACGCGCGGCATCGCCCCGATTGCGTCATCCTCGACCAGGGGCTCCCCGACATGAGCGGGCTGGAGGTCGCGCGGAGGCTCCTCGCCGCCGACGCGGACGCGGCGATCGTGATGCTGACCGGCAGCACGGCGATCGATGTCGCGATCGGGGCGCTGCGGCAAGGCGTCGTCGACTACGTGTCGAAGGAGCGGCTGAGCCGCGAGGCCCTGAACCGCTCGGTCATGAACGCGCTGCGGGTCCGCGACCTGAAGCAGCGGAAGGCCGCCGCCCATCGACTGCTCGAGGAGACCGTGCGCGACCTCCGGACGAAGAACCGGGAGGTCCGGTCGTTCTATCACACGCTCTCGCACGAGCTGAAGACGCCCCTCACCTCGATGCAGGAGTTCCTCTCGATCCTCCTCGACGAGATCCCCGGATCGATCAACGAAGAGCAGGAGGAGTACCTCACGATCGTCCGGCAGAACTGCCGCCGCCTGTCGCGACACGTGAACGACATCCTCGACGTGACGCGGATCGAGACCGGCAAGCTCTCCCTCGACCGCGCGATCCAGGAACCGGCCCGCCTCGTGTCCGACGCCGTGGCCTCCGCCGGCCCCGTCGCGAGCCGGAAGGGGCTTCGTCTCCTGTCGAAGGTCGAGCCCGACCTGCCGGAGGTCTTCGCGGACGCGGCGCGGATCGCCCAGGTCCTGAGCAACCTGCTCGGGAACGCGATGAAGTTCACCGAAACCTCGGGGACGATCCGGGTCGAGGCGCGGGCCGCGGGCGCCGAGTTCGTGGAGTTCCTCGTCGCCGACACCGGGCGCGGCATCGACGCCGATTCGCAGCCGCTCATCTTCGACCGACTCTTCCAGGCGCGGGAGGGGGACGCGGCGCTCGAGTCGGGGACCGGGCTCGGCCTGAACATCTGCCGCGACCTGGTCCGGCTGCACGGCGGAGAGATCGCCGTGGACAGCGTCCTCGGCCACGGGTCGACGTTCCGTTTCTCGATCCCCACGGCCGAGTCCGTGCGCGGCGAGGAGCGGAGTCCGGCCATCGTCCGCGCCTGAGTCGCGGTCGAGCGTCGACGCCGCTCAGATCCGACCGGCCGGGATCTCGCTCGACTCCTCCACCTCCCCGAGCCGAACGGCGAGCTGTTCGACGTCGGCCTCGAGCGACTCGAGCCGGGGCTCCCGGTCCCGCCCGGCGTCCCCCCGCTCGAACCGGGCCGCGACGTCGGCGGCCCGGTCCTGCCCGAAGAACCGGAGGGTGTTCTTGAGCTGGTGCGCCGCCCTCGCGACGTCGTCGTCCGACGCCGGTTCGCGCATCCGGTCGAGCAGATCCGTCATCTCCTCCCGGTAGGCGGCGACGACCGCCACGAGCGCCTCGGCGTTCCCGCCCACGACCTCCATCAGCTTCGACCAGGGAATCTCCGACGGGAGGGCCTCCGTCCGTTCGGTCGGCTCCTCGCGCGCGCGCGCGTCCTCCCCCTTCCCGCTCCGGTCGCCCAGCACGTCGTAGACCGTGCTCCAGAGCTGCTCCGCACGGAACGGCTTCGCGACGTACCCGTCCATGCCGGCCGCGCGACACTCCTCCTCGATGCCTCGCACCGCGTGGGCGGTCATCGCGACGATCGGCGTCCGCCGCCCCCGCTGGCTCTCGGCGACCCGGATCCTCGCCGTCGCCTCCAGCCCGTCCATCTCGGGCATCTGCAGGTCCATGAGGACGACGTCGAACGGCGGTTCGGCCGTCGTGACGGCCTCGACGGCGGCGCGGCCGTCGCACACCACCGAGAGACGGTGCCCCTCGGCGTCGACCACGGCCGCCGCGAGCTTCCGGTTGGCGGCGCTGTCCTCCGCGAGGAGGATGTGCAGCGACTCCGCGGGCGCGAGCCGCGCCGAGGCTTCCGACGCGGACGCGACCGGCTCGTCCGACCCTTCCTCGAAGACCGACGTGATCGCCCGCATCAGGTCGGACTCCTTGACCGGCTTCGAGATGCGGCGTGCGAACCCGACCCGCTCGAAGCGCTCCACCTCGACGAACTCGGCCATCGAGGTCAGCAGCACGATCGGGAGCCGTTCCGCGGGGAACCGCTCGCGGAGGCGCAGACCGAACTCGAACCCGTCCATCGCGGGCATGTTCGCGTCGGTGACGACGAGATCGATCCGGCCGACCCCCAGGGACGTGCGCCGTTCCAGGTCGTCGAGCGCCGAGCGGGCGTCCGCATGACACACGACCTCCAGCCCGTGCCGGGAGAGCAGCTCCGCGAGGATCACCCGATTCGCGTCGTTGTCGTCGACGACGAGCAGGCGTTTCCCCCGGAGCCGGCCGACCACGCGGCGCCACTCGGACCCCTTTCCCGCCTCTCCGACCGTCATCGGCAGCGTGACGGCGAACCGGGTCCCGGTGCCGACGACGCTGTCGACCGTGATCTCGCCGCCGAGCCCCCGCACGAGGAGCCGCGAGATCGCCAGCCCCAGTCCGGTCCCGCCGTGACGCCTCGTCGACGACGAGTCCGCCTGCTCGAACGCGTCGAAGATCTCCTCCAACGATTCGGGTGAGATGCCGATCCCGGTGTCCCGAACCTCGAGGCGGAGCGTCCCGTCGCCCGCGACGGACGACTCCTCGCCGCGATCGACGTCGACGTCGACCGTGATCGAGCCGCGATCCGTGAACTTGACCGCGTTCCCGACCAGGTTGACGAGGATCTGGCGCAGGCGGACGGGGTCCCCGACGACCACCTCCGGCACGTCCGGGCCGACGCGGTGGAGGAGCTCGACCGGCTTCCCGCGGAGCCGCACCGCGAGCGAACGCGCGACGTCCGCCACGAGCTCGCGGAGCTCGACGTCGCACTCCTCGAAGACGAGCTTGCCGGCCTCGATCTTCGACAGGTCGAGGATGTCGTTCAGCAGCGCGAGGAGGGACTCGCCGGAGTCGAGGACCGTCTTCAGGTAGTCCCGCTGGGAGTCGGTGAGCTCCGACCGCAGCAGGAGTTCGGAGAGGCCGATGATCGCGTTCAACGGGGTCCGGATCTCGTGGCTCATGTTCGCCAGGAACGCGCTCTTCGCCTCGCTCGACTTCCTCGCCTCGACGCTCGCCGACTCCGCGACACGGTGGCTCTCCCGGAGCTGCGCGGTCAGGGCGTCGAACGCCCGGGCGAGGTGTCCGACCTCGTCCTCTCGTTCCGTCGGGAGCGTCAGCGCCTCTCCGTCGACGTTCCGCCGGAGCTCCATCGTCATGCGGTTCAGCGGCGCGGTGAGCCGGCTCGCCGCCAGGACCGAGACGAGGCTGACGAGGACCGCGAGGCCGAGGATCAGGAGCACGCTCTTCTGGCGGATCGCCCGCAGCGGACCGAGGATCTCCGTCGTCGGCGCCATCACCGCGACGAGCAGAGCCCGGTCGCCGCGATGCGACCCGATCGTCACGGCCGCGCGCTCGGCCATCAGCTCGCGCCCGTCATCGGTCCGGAAGAAGTGCGGGTCCGGCGAGTCTCCGAGCCGTTCGAGCATGCGCCCGCGGGTGAACTCGTCCCCCGCCCGCGACGCCGACGTCCAGCCCGTCGAGGACGCGTAGCGCAGCCCGGCCCCGCCGTCGGTCGCGACCACCGCCTCGAACGGGGCGGACAGCGCCGACCGGACGAGCTTCGACGCGATCATGTCGGTCGCGTCCGCGTTGACGACGACGAAGCCGAACAGGCGCTCCTCGTCGTGGATCGGGACGACGCAGCGCACGACCTGCACCCCCTCCTGGGGATTGCCGTGTTCCCGGTTGGTCGTGACCGGCGAGATGTAGACGGCTCCGGGGGGGAGGTTCGTGTTCTCGCGCACGTAGAACTCCCCCCCCTTCCGCTGGAGCTCGTCCGTCGGGACCCGTCGGAGCCGAACCCCGCCTTCGTCGTCGATCTCGCTGTTGACCCGGACGATCTCGCGGCCGC
>JBICIB010000482.1:0-3921 GCA_043101415.1 Planctomycetota bacterium JB042
TCTCGAGGAGGGAGATCCCCTCGGCGGCGGCGGCGCGGGCGGCGGCGCGCACGAGCCCCTTGGCGGCCGGCCCGTCGTCGGCGGGGACGATCCAGTCGACGAGCGGCGCGACGGGGCGACCCATCCAGCCGGTCCGGAGGACGAGGACGCCGCGGAGCGCCCCGGAGCCCGGGTCGGTCGCGGCGAGGATCCGGTAGCGCCACGACGGGCACGCGCGGTAGCGCCAGTCGAGCCACTCGCGGTCACGGCGCTGGACGAGGCCGTGGCCGTGGACCGCGCGGTCGGCGAGAGCGGCGGTCCCGTCCGGGAACGCGTCGACCTCGGCGACCTCGACCTCGTCCGCCCCGACCTGGCCGAGCCAGCCGATCCAGTCGTCGCCGAAGTTCCGGTTCAGGGCGACGACCGGCGCGTGGACCGGCCGGTAGTCGAGGCGCTTCGTGCCGATCCGGAACGCGACCGGGTTCGGGAGCCCCCAGACGATCCGGTCCCGCTCCGGCACGCCGTGGTGGTCGAACCACGCCCGGGCGAGCGTGAGGAACAGCCCCTCCCGCTTCAGGACCCGGCGGAACCGCGCGTCGACGCAGGTGTCGACCGCCTGGCTGCCGAGGAACGGCGCCCCCTCGTGCAGGTACGTCCCGGGGATCGCGGTGTACGTCCCCACGATCTCGCCCTCCGCCTCGGCGACGAACGTGTGGTGCCCCAGCGGGTTCTCCGCGAACTGCCAGCGCCAGTGCTCGGGCGTGCGCGGCTCGAAGTCGGGATTCCCCTCCGAGAAGACCGCGTTGAAGAGCTGTAGGATGCCCGGTTCATCGCCGGCGGCGAACGGGCGGATCGTCCACTCCGGAGTCATGGCCCCTCCATCGGCCGATTCGGAGCCGATCTGAACGTCCCCGTCCCGACCGACGTGCCGGAGGATCGGTTTGAGCGCCCCCGACATCACCGTCCGACCCTACCGTCCGGGCGACGAGGACGGGATCCTCCGTCTCTTCAACGAGGTGTTCGCCGAGGACGACCCGGCTCACGCGCTCCGGAGCCGCGCCCACTGGGAGTGGGAGTTCCTCGAGAACCCGGCCGGCACCCAGGTCGTCCTCGGGGTCGAGCCGAACGGCCGGATCATCGCCCAGTACGCCTGCCTCCCCGCGATCGTCCACCTCGCCGGGCGCCGCGTCTGCTGCGGCCAGGGGATCGACAGCGTCGTCCACAAGGACTACCGACGCGGGCTGAAGCGCGAGGGCGCGTTCCTGAAGACGGCGAAGTACTACTTCGAGCACTACGGCGTCCCCGAGGTGAACGCGTTCGGCTACGGGTTCCCCAACAAGAAGGCGTACCGGATCGGGGTCCGGATGCTCGGGTACGTCCCGATCGCGACCCCGGTGAAGACGCTCGCCCGGAACCTCATCAACTTCAAGAACGACGCCGAGGCGAGCGAGGGGGGCGACCCCGCGGGCTCCGTCGTCCCGATCGACCGGTTCGACGAGCGGTCCGACCGCCTCTGGGGCGCGATCGAGGCGAAGCACGCGATGGCCATCGTACGGGACGCCCGGTACCTGAACTGGCGCTACGTCGACTGCCCGTCGGTCGAGCACGAGTCGTTCGGGCTGGAGGACGGGGCCGGGGGTTGGCGCGCGACCTGGACCCTGCGCCGCAACTGGATGGGCCCGCCGATCCTCGCGGTCTGCGAGCTGATCGCCGACCCGAAGGACGTCGGGGCGATCGCCCGCGCGCTCGCCCACGTCTGCCGCTACGCGCGCGAGCACGGCCAGCAGCGCGTCGAGATCTGGGTCCCGCCGACGACGCCGGTCTACGACACGATCCTCGCCCGAGGGTTCAAGGCGGAGTCCTCGCCCTTCAACCTCTGCGTGAAGATCTACGACCCGGCGCTCGACGCCGCCTGGGCCCGCGCCAACTGGTACTACACGATCGGCGACTCGGACGTCTTCTGAACGTCGCGGTCAGAACGCCGTGTAGACGAACGGCGCCACGATCGGCACCGCCTGCAGCAGCACGAACACGCACGCGAGCGGGAGCAGGAACACGAGGATCGGCACGAGCCACCAGTACGGGCCGCGCCAGAGCGCGCGGAGGAGCTCGACCGCGGTCCCGAACCCGGTCCTCAGCTTGATCCACAGAGCCAACATCTCGCCGGAGAGGATACCCTCTCCCACCGTCCGGAACGGAGACGCCGTCCGGAACGGAGATGGATCTTGACCGACCCCCTCGCCCTGCTCCGCTGCCCCGAGTGCCGCGGCGAGCTCTCGGACCCCGGCACCTGCCGGGACGGCGGCCACTCGTTCCCGGTCCGGAACGGCCTCGTCGACTACCTCGCCGAGGAGTCGCGGCCGGCCGCGGCGGCGGAGGTGACCGACTTCTACCGGAGGTTCCCGTTCCCCGGGTACGCCCCGTCCGACGACGCCGACGCCCTCCTCGAGCGCTCCCGCCGCTCGGCGTTCCTGGTCCAGCTCGACGAGGCGATCCCGACCGGCGCGACGGTCCTCGACGCGGGGTGCGGCACCGGGCAGATCTCCGCCTTCCTCTCCCTCGCCGCCGCCGGCCGGACCGTCGTCGGGGTCGACGCGTGCGACGCGTCGCTCGCCTGCGCGACGGAGTTCCGCGACCGGGTCGGGATCGACAACCTCCATCTCTGCCGCGGCGACCTGTTCCGGCTGCCGCTGGCGGAGGAGGCGTTCGACGTCGTGATCTCGCGCGGCGTCGTCCACCACACGCCCGACCCGGACGGCGCGACGCGCTCGGTCGCCGCGCGCGTGAGGCCGGGCGGCGTCTTCGTGATCGGCTTCTACGAGAACGTCGCCCGCGTCCCGCATCGGACCCGCCGCCTCCTCGGCAAGCTCCGCGGCGAGCCGTTCCGCGTCCTCGACCCGGTCCTGCGCCGCCGCGACTTCACCGAGGAGAAGAAGCGGATCTGGATCGCCGACCAGTACCGCCACCCGCTCGAGCGGATGCTCCCGCTCCCCGACGTGGTGAAGGTCGTCGAGGCGGAGGGGTTCTCCTGGGTCCGCACCGTCCCCCCCGCCGTCGAGTCCGGCTCGATGTTCGACGCGACGCCGCGCCCCGGCCCGCTCGGGCTGCTCGGCCGCCGCCTCGGCTGGGCGCTCTCGGGACTGAACGACCCGGACGCGGGGCTGGTCTGCGTGGTGTTCCGACGGAACGGTTGACCAGGGAGTCGCAGGAACAGGGGCTTGCCCCCCCCCGGGCCCGAGGGGCATCCTCTCGAGGGACATCCGAAGGAGGTGAGAACATGACGCGCGGTTCGATCGCGGCTCGCTGGTGCTTGCTGCTTCTCGTTGCCTTTCTCGTGGCCGCCAAGAGTTCGCACACGATCGGTTCGACGATGGCATACACGACGGTGTATGGCCCGGTGAGTTCGTCGGGGGGCGTGACGATGTCCGACCTGGCCGTGACGGCGACTTCGGGCACCGGGTTGTTGAAGCTCTGCTATGCGGACGGCACGAGCGAGACCAAGACCCTCCCGTATCATTCCCAACCTCCCAAGGCCGTGAAGGAGCTGAAGGTCCGGAACACCGGTGGCTCGGGAACCTCCGTCAAGGTCGATGTCGATGTCGACGTCGCGAACGCGTCGGCGGAGACCGAGTCGACCTGGGCGACGACGGACGTCCGTGGAGCAACGCTCTACCGACGGGAGGGCGCCGCGATCGAGGTGTACTTCGTGGTCTCCGTCGACGCGCCGGACACGGCGACGGTGCAGGCCTGGGACGGCTCGACGCTCGTCGAGGAGTGGACCATCGATAGCGACTCCGACCTCCACACGGCGGAGACCCTTTCCGTCCTGAAGGTCCTTCCCGACAGCGGCGTCGGGGACTTCGTGTATTCGACCGAGAGCCCTTAGCAGCCCGTTGAAGAAGTCATGCGGGGCTGCGGCGGCCCCTCGCGGCCGATCTCTGC
>JBICIB010000483.1:0-7257 GCA_043101415.1 Planctomycetota bacterium JB042
GCCGCGCTCGCGGCGGCGCGACGCGAGCGGCTCGCGTGGCTCCCCGCGCTCGTGCTGCTCCTCGACCTCGCCCTCCTCGCGCGGGCGTTCAACCCGTTCCCGCCGGAGCGGCCGCCGTACCCGCGGACCGAGGCGATCGTGCTCCTGGAAGAGCGGCCGGGGCGGTTCGTGCCGTTCTCGGAGCTGCCGCGGCTCGTGCCGGCGCCGGCCGGGGCGATCCACGGGCTCCGGTGCGCGATCGGCATGCTCCCGATGGTCCCGCGTCGGACGGCGGAGCTGCTCGAGCGCGTCGAGGGGCCGCTGTTCGACCGGCGCGATCCGCGGGTGGCCGAGGGGATCACGCGGGTCGAGAGCCTCTCGCACCCGATCCTCGACCTGCTCGGGGTCCGGACGGTCCTGATCGACGACCCGACGCTCGTCGAACGGTCGGGGCTGCCGGTGGCGTTCGCGCGGCCGGAGGAGGGGCTCGGGGGGCTCGACCGTCCGGGGGCGCTGCCGCGCGCGTTCCTGCTCGGCGGGGCGGAGGTGGTGCCGGACGCGGCGGAGCGGCTGGCGCGGCTCGGCGACCGGACGTTCGACCCGCGCGCGGCGGCGCTCCTCGAGTCCGCGCCGTCGGTCGCGCTGCCGGAGCGCGGCCCGTTCGCGACGCCGGTCGAGGCCGAGCACGCGGTCTCCCGGCACGCGCTCGAGTTCGACGCGCCGCACGCCGGGGTGGCGGTCCTCGCCGAGTCGTGGGACCCGGGCTGGTCGGCGACGGTCGACGGGGCGGCGGCGGAGGTGCTGGTGGTCGATCACGCGCTCTGCGGGGTGGCGCTCCCGGCGGGGCGGCACGTCGTGGAGTTCTCGTACCGGGCGCCGGGCGCGGCCGCGGCGCGGTGGGCTGCGATCGCCGCGCTCCTGGCGCTGCTCCTCCTCGCCGCGCCGGTTGCGGCGTCGCGCCCCGGCCTGCTACGGTCGCGGGGTGAACCCGAGCCGTCCTGACGTCGTCCCTCCGCCGCTCGCGCCGGCGGCCTCGCTCGGCCCGTTCGCGGGCGCGGCCGTCGACGTCGTGCTGCCGGTCTGGTCCGACTCCGACCTCCTCCGGCGGACGCTCTGGTCGATCCGGCGGACCGCGGACCTCCCGTACTCGTTGATCGTCTCGTGCGCGCGCCGGTCGGTGGCGGAGAACCGGAACGCGGGGCTCGACCGCGGTCGGCACGACGTGACGTTCTTCCTCGACGACGACGTGCTCCTGCCGCCGCACTGGATGTCGCGCCTCCTCTCCGTCCTCGCGCGGCGCGAGGACCTCGGCGCGGTCGGTCCGCACCTCACGTTCCCGAACGGCGCGCCGCAGACGCGCCGGCCCGACCTCGCGCCCGGCGAGCTGTGGGAGGTGACGATCCCCGGCACCGTGTTCGTGTACTCGCGCCGGCGCGTCGGCGACCCGCGCTTCGACGAGGCGTACCTCGGCTCGCAGTGGGAGGACACCGACTGGATGTGGCAGCTCCGCGATCGGGGGTTCTCGACCGCGCTGACCGGCGACGTCCACGTCCTCCACGAGCACGAGGCGAAGGAGAACCGGTGGCTCGAGGAGAACATGCGCACGTTCCACGGGAAGTGGGGGCGCCTCCCGGCCGAGGACGACGTCGTCGCGATCACCCGCGAGGCGTTCGACGCGTGGACGCCGGAGCCGCTGCCGTGACGCCGAGCCGCCGCGGGTTCCTGAAGGGGGTGGCGGCGGGGGCGGCGGCGGCGGCCTGGGCCGGGTGCCGCCGCGGCGCGCCGCCGCGGGAGGACGGCCCGCCGAACGTCCTCCTCGTCGTGGCCGACGACCTCGGGATCGGCGCGCTGTCGCTGTACGGCGAGGCGGGGATCGAGACCCCGCGGCTCGCCCGCCTCGCCGCCGAGGGGATGCGGTTCGAGACGGTCTGGTCGACGCCGCTCTGCACCCCGTCGCGGGTCGAGCTGCTGACCGGCCGGTACCCGTGCCGGACCGGCTGGACCGACAACATCCAGGCGCGGTTCGAGCCGGGGTTCGCCGGGAAGCGGTTCGTCGACCCGGCGTGGCCGTCGCTCGGGCGGGTGATGCGGGACGCGGGGTACCGGACCGCGGTCGCCGGGAAGTGGCAGCTCTGCCGATTCGACGAGCGCCCCGACCATCCGGCGGAGCTCGGCTTCGAGGAGCACCGCCTCTGGAGCTGGATGGAGAAGGGGAGCGACGGCCGCGCGCTGGTGCAGACCGCGCGGTACTGGAACCCGTCGGTCGTCGAGGGGGGCGTGACGACGACCCGCGACGGCGCGTACGGCCCGCACCTCTTCCGCGACTTCCTCGCCGACTTCATGCGCCGGCGGCGGGACGAGCCGTTCTTCGCCTACTACCCGATGGCGCTCCCTCACCCGCCGTACCAGCCGCCGCCTTCGCGCGCCGCCGCGGGCGACCCGGCCACGCGCTCGTCCGATCCGGCGTTCTTCCCGGACATGGTCGCGGCGCTCGACGCGATCGTCGGGGAGCTGGTCGACGCGGTCGACGCGCTCGGCCTCGGCGCGCGGACGCTCGTCCTGTTCACGAGCGACAACGGGACCCCGGGCGAGATCCCGGTCCGCCGCCACGGCGTGCCGGGGGTCGGCGGGAAGGGGACGCTCTCCGAGGCCGGCGTGCGCGTCCCGTTGATCGCGCGCTGGACCGGCGTCGTCGCGCCGGGGACGGTGACCCCCGCGCTCGTCGACCTCTCCGACGTCCTCCCGACGCTCGCCGAGCTCTCCGGTGCGGCCGACGTCCCGGAGACCGACGGGGTCAGCTTCCTGCCGGTCCTCGTCGGGAAGGAGGGGGCGCGGCGGACGATCTTCTCCCAGCTCGGCGACGCGCGCGCGATCCGCGGACGGCGGTGGAAGCTCGACTCGGACGTGCGGTTGTTCGACCTCGTGAACGACCCGCTCGAGCGGTTCGACCTCGGCGCGGACCCGGCGAGGAAGGGGTTGGTCGACGGCCTCGGCGAGGTTCTCGACGCGGTCTGCCGGTGACGGGGGGGCGGCGCCGGCCGCCGCCGATCTCCCGCGCCGCCCGTGCCGTCGCTCAGCGCCGTTCCTCCGACGAGGCGGCGTCCCCTTCGAGGCGCAGCGCGGCCGGCCGGACGCCGCGGCGCTGTCCCCCGAACCCGAACGCGCTCGGTTCGAACGGGCCGACCAGGTCGACGTCGAGGTCGGGTCGGATCGCGTCCTCGAGGCCGACGGCCCAGAGGCACGCGTTGACGTAGAGGCGGCGCGTCCCCTCGCGCAGGAGCGCGCGCGAGGTCCCGGTCGTCGTGGTGAAGACGCGCGCCGCGGCGCCGCTCGGGGAGGTCCACTCGCGGACCCACGCGACCGGCATCATCGGGTCGTTCTTGTCGGTCACGCGCCCCTCGTCGTCGACGCGAGGCGCGAGCGGCGGGTCGTCCGGCGCCATCCCGTCGACGACCTCGCCGAGGAGGAGCGGCTCGATCCCGTCCGGGAGCGGCAGGCGAACCGCGTAGACGTCGGTCGGGTCCCAGACGTCGCCGTCCTCGATGCCGCGGAGGATCGGGTGCTCCGCGCGCTCGGCCACGACGATCCCCCGCGTCGACTGCGAACCGTGCGCGCCGTGGTGGGCGATCCAGGTCTCGCCGAGGACGTGCCGGCCGAACCCGCCGTCCCACTCCTCGCTCCGCCACGAGTAGCGCGCGTACGTCGGGGACCCCTTCACGTCGAACGCGTGGGTCGCGGTCCGGAACCCGACGATCGGCCGCCCCGACTCGACGTACCGGACGAGCGGCGCCATCTGCTCGTCGGGGAGGTCGCGGAAGCGGGTGAAGATCACCATCAGGTCGGCGTCGTCGAGCGCCTCGAGCCCCGGGAGGTTCCCGCGCGCCTCCGGATCGATCGCGCCGCCCTCGTCGATCGAGAAGAGGACGGTGCACCGGAAGCCGTGGCGGACCGCGAGGATCCGCGCGAGCTGCGGCATCGCCTCCTCGGAGCGGTACTCCTCGTCGCCGGTGACGAAGACGAGGTGCTTGCCGCGGCCGGGGCCGTCCGCTCCCTCGTACGTCACGCCGGGCGCGTCGTCCGACGCGAAGAGGGGGGTCGAGAGGGCGAGACCGAGGAGGGGCTGGAGCGCGCGCATGCGTCCGATCGTAGCAGGGTCGCGGCGACGGGCCGTCCGGCCGACGCTATCCTGCCCCGGATGAACGAGCGGCTCCAGCGATCGGCGGCGTGGTTCCTGGTGACGTGGGAGTGGGTCTTCCTGTTCGCGGGGATCCTCGCCCTGCGCGTCGAGGTGGCGGACGCGGTCGTCGGCGACGCGCGGCAGGTCCCGCTGGTGCTCGGCCTCGCGAGCGGGATCCTCGCGATGCTCGTGATGGGGGTCGCGCTGAAGCTCGGGGGGAAGTCGGTGCGGCTGCTGTCGCTGCTCGGGATCGCGCCGTTCGCGTGGATCGCGGTGGAGTTCTGGCGGCGGGCGGAGGAGACGTTCGGGTGAGGGGAAGGAAGGAGAGGAAGGAAGGAGAGGAACGAGAGGAAGGAAAGGAAGGAGAGGCGCGGAGGGAGGGCGTGACCGCCCTCGGGTGGGGACTACGATGGGCGCCATGATCGACGCGCGGTTTCTGGGGGCGGGGTGTCTGGTGGTCGGGTCGTTCTCCTCGGGAGGGGCCGACGAGTGGGAGTGGCGGTCGTTGCCGCTCGACGGGGGGGCGCTCGAGTACGTCGTCGCGGGTGCGCTCGAGGCGGACGGGGAGGCGCCGGTCGTGCTCGGGTTGCCGCCGGGGGCGCAGGACCGGGGGATGGTCGAGTGGTGTCTCCGGAACTACTGGGCGTCCGAGGCGGCCGCCCGAGGGTTCGTCGTCGTCGCGCCGGCCGCGCGGCCGGGACGCCCGTTCGCGGGGGCGGGGTGGGTCGACCTGCTGCCGCTCCTCGACGAGATCGAGCGGTCGGTCGCGATCGAGGGAGGGCGGCCGCACCTGGTCGGCGTGTCGAACGGCGGGCTCGGCGCGTTCCGGTTCGCGATCGAACGGCCGGAGCGGGTGGCGTCGCTCTGCGGGATGCCGGGGATGCCGGCGCGCCCGGAGGAGGTCGAGCGGCTCGATCGGCTGGCGCTCTTGCCGGTGGCGATGTTCGTCGGCGGCGAGGACGCGGCGTGGCGGCGCGGGGCGGAGGAGACCCGAGGCCGGCTCGCGGCCCTCGGGGCGACGCCGCGCCTCGAGGTCCTCGAGGGGGAGGGGCACGTCCCGCCGAGCCTCGCCGGCGGGGCGGAGCTGTTCGCTTGGCTCGAGACGGCGCGCGAGCGGGTCCGCGCGGAGGCGGCGGCGAAGGCGGCGGTCGCGGCGGTGCTCGACGACTTCCACGCGGCGGCGGCGGCGGCGGACGGCCGGCGGTACTTCTCGCACTTCGCGCCGGACGGCGTCTTCCTCGGGACCGACGCCACCGAGCGCTGGTCGGTCCCCGAGTTCCGGGCCTACGCCGCGCCGTACTTCGACGCCGGCCGCGGCTGGACCTACGTCGCGACCGAACGCCACGTCGGCCTCTCCGCCGACGGCGGGACGGCGTGGTTCGACGAGCGCCTCCACAACGAGAAGTACGGCGAGGTCCGCGGCAGCGGCGCCCTCCGCCGGATCGGCGAGACCTGGAGGATCGCGCAGTACAACCTCGCGTTCCCCGTCCCGAACGACCTCGCACCCGACCTCGTCGAGCGGATCCGCGCCGCGGAGGACGAGGGCGGGGAGTGAGCGCGCGACCTCAGCCCGCGTCCCCGTCCGCCCAGTGCGCGCCGGGGACGTAGTCGGCGAAATACCAGCCGAGCCCCTCGCAGTCCTCGACCATGTAGCCGCGCGCGCCGTACTCCTCGTCCCGGAGCGGGCGGAGGATCTTCGCCCCGGCCGCCGCCGCCTTCGCGTGGTGGGCGTCCGGGTCCTCCACGTAGACCGCGAGACCGAACGAGCGGCCGTCGAAGCGGCGGGGGCCGAAGCGCCGTTCGTCGGGCCGCGGCGAGCTGACCATGATCACGCCCGGACCGAGCGAGAGTTCGGAGTGGAGCACGCCGCCGGCTCCGTTCGGCACGACGAGGCGCTTCTCGAACCCGAAGACGCGGCAGAGCCACTCGATCGCGGCCGGCGCGTCGTCGTACGTCAGCGAGGGGTAGAGGTTCGACGGGACCTTCGAACCGGACATGGTCGTCTCCTCCGCGCGGCGCTCACGCCGTCACGAGGGAACTGTACACCCTCGCGCGCGAGCGGTGGTCTTCGCGGGTCTCGGCCGGCCCGGGCTCTACCGGCCCGGGCGGTCCTGCGGCCGCGGCTCGCCGAGGAGCGCGCGGAGCGTCGCCGCGGTCGTCTCGAGCGCGGACCGGTCCGCGTCCCCGGGGGGCGGATCGACCCCCAGGAACGGCGCCGCCTCGGCGAGCAGGTCGGCCACGCCGTCCGTCTTCCCGCGGGCGAGCCGGAGCTCCGCCTGGATCGTCAGGGCCTGCGCCACCGCGTGCCGGTTCCGCTCGTCCTCCGGGTCGGCGAGGACGGCGCGCCGCCCGGCCCGGATCGAGGGGACGAGGTACGCGTCGCAGAGCGCGGCGTCCCCGCGCCCGTCGGCCCGGAGCGCCTCGCGGAGCTCCGAGTCGGAGATCCAACGCGCCCAGTACGCCTCCTGGTCCGGCGCGGCCTCGGCGAGCCGGGCCAGCAGGTCGAGCGCGTCGACCGGGCTGGGGCGGCCGACGCGCCACTCGAGCGACCCGTCGAGGAGGTCGAGCGCCTCGCGGTCGAGCCCGTCGCGCGGCCCGACGACCCCCGGGTGCGTGGCGACCGCGGCGACGAGACAGCGCGCCGCCGCCGGCTGGTCCTGCGCCAGCAGGTCGGCGAACCCGCGCCCGAGCCGCGCCTTCGCGATCTCGAACCGGCAGCTCTCCGCGTAGTCCGGCGCGAGCGTCCGCGCGCGGTCGTACGCCTCGACGGCGCGCTGGTACGCGACCGCCGCCTCGTCCGGCCGGTGCTGCCGCCGGAGCGACTCGGCGTGGAGCGCGTGCCCGTACCCCGCGTACCACGCCGCGAATCCGGAGCCCGGGTGCGCGGCGGCGTTCTCCGCCGCCGCGTCGGCGCTCCGGTCGGGGCGCCCGACGAACCAGAGGGCCCGGTTCACCTCGTTCCGGAGCGCCACCTCCTCCGGGAAGTCGTCGGTCGCGCGGAGCGCCAGCGCCGTCTGCACCCGCACCCTCCCCAGCAGGCCGAGGAACGAGGTCAGGCTGAGGCGATCGGTCGCGTGGCCGGCCGCCGACCCGCAGACCGT
>JBICIB010000484.1:0-4423 GCA_043101415.1 Planctomycetota bacterium JB042
CATCGGGGAGGCTCGGCTGATCATGTCGCGGCGCGGTCCTCTCCGGTCTCTATCGTCCCCGACCTTCTGGGTAGCCAAGTCTTTTCGCCGCTTCCCGTTGGACCGGACGCGCCGGACCGCCGGAGACACCGTTCCGATTATACGGTGCGGAGACGAGACGTTGGAGGAACGCCGGAGGATGCGCGACGGTCGCTCGAAGGCCCGAGCGGCGCGGACGAGACTCAGACGAGGTTCGCCCGTTTGCGGAGGATCCACTCCGCCGCGAGGAAGGCGAGGAAGGCCAACAGCGCCGGCCAGGACGACCAGAGCTCGTCCCGCGTCGGCTCGCCCTTCGGTCGCTCCCGCACCTCCCCCTCGGCGTCCCCGAGCGCGTCGGCGAACGCGTCGAGGCCGAAGTACGCCCCCTTCGTCGCCTCGGCGATCGACTCGAGCGTGTCCCGCGCGAGGACCGGGTTCTCCCACTCGTGCTGCGGCACCTCCACCCGGAACGACTTCGGCGAGAGGCGTCCCGGCTCGCGGCCGGTCCAGTCCTCGAGCCAGACCTGGTACTGGCCCGGCAGGCCGAGCCGGAGCGTCCCCTCGAACAGCCCCTCGTCCGGGTCGACGTTCGACAGGTCGATCGGCGTCGAACGTCCCTGCTCGTCCTCGAGCTGGACCTCGAACGTCTCGCGCGCCAGCGGGTCGAAGTCGACGTCGCGGATCCGGGCCGAGACCTGGATCGCCTCGTTGATGTCGTAGAGCGACTTGTCGGTCAGCAGCTCGAACCGCTTGTTCGTGCGCCGGATCTTGTTCAGCGCCACGTAACGGATCGAGGCCCGCCAGAACCGTTCCGTGTACCGATCCCCGTAGAACCGACGCCAGAGCCACGTCGAGTCAAACGCGAGGAAGAGCGTCCGGCCCGACGGGTAGAACGTCGACGCCATCAGCACGTGACGGCCGAACTGGTTCTCGTTCGTCGGGTGACGGAGCATCACCTCCGCGCCGCCCTTCGGCTTCCGGACCGGGTAGTACCACTCCTGCGGCGGCAGCCCGACCTCGGGGTCCTCCCAGAGGAGACGGTTCCTCCGGAGGTCCTTCTCCAGGCGGACGACCTCGTGCGGGTCGAGCGGGTTCTCGAGGCGCGGCCGGAACGGCTGGATGTACCCCTCGCTCCGGAGCATGCGCTCCTCCTCGCCGTCGCCGAGGACGACCGGCAGGACGTCCTCGAGCGGCGTCCCGACGTAGGCGCGCGGGTTGTCGAGCACGCCGGCGACCATGATCAGTCCGCCGCCGATCTCGACGAACTCCTTCAACGTCGCGAGGGTCCGCTCCGACTCCTCGACGTTCGGCGCGATCCGGTACGGGTCGACGTCCCCGAGGATCACGACGTCGTACTCGAACAGCGCCTTCTTGTCCGGCGGGAACCGGGTCAGCGCCGGCAGCCCCTCGGTCGACTCCTGGATGAAGTCCTGGTCCGCGTCGAGGAGGAGGCACTGGGCGCGCATGTTCTTCGCGCGCAGCAGGATGTTCTTCAGGAACCGGTACTCCCAGCGGGGGTACCCCTCGACGTAGAGGACGCGGATCTCCTCCGGGTCGACCCGGAGGTGGTGCGCGCGCACGTTGTCGTCGAGGAACTGCTCGCCGCCGAGCGCGACCACGACGATCTCGAGGTCGTACTCCCCCTCCCGCTCCGGGCGCCAGAAGAGGACCTCGTTCAGGTCACGTCCGTCGCGGGGGAGCGTCACCTCGACGCTCGCGAGCACCTCCTCCGACCCCTTCGGCCGGAGGACGAGGCTGGTGACGCGCCCCTCGTACCCGTCGGCGGAGATGGCGACCTCGAACGCGACGTCGTCGTTGACGAGCGCGACGTCCGGCGCCCGGACCGACTGGATGGCGATGTTCTTCGGTTCGTTCGGGTCGCCGACTCCGACGGTGACGATCCGGATGCCGTCGAGCGCCGCGCGGGCCGCCGCCTCGGCCGGATCGAGCCCCGAGTTCGACCGCCCGTCGGAGAGGACGAGCATCTCGCTGACGCGCCGGCCGCGGCTCGCGAACTCGGCCTGCACCTCGGCGATGGCCGTGCCGAGCCGGGTGTAGTGCCCCTCCGCCCGGAGGTCGCCGGTCTCCGCGAGCGAGCGGATCTCGTCGCCGAACGAGTAGTAGCGGACCTCGTTCCGGTCGGCGAGCACCTTGGCCGGGTCGGTCTCCGGGCGGGCCAGGATCTCCTTCATCAGGTCGATCCGCGTGGTCTCGGAGACCTTCGCCGCGTCGCCGAGGCCGGACGCCCGGGCCAGCCGGCCGGCCACCTCTCCGTCCGCGTACGCGTCCGAGCGCCGCATCGACGACGACCCGTCGAGGAGGATCGGGACGACCGACTTCTCGACCTCGACCTCGTGGGTCTCGAGGACCGGTCGGAACAGGAAGAGGAACAGCGCGACGAACGCGAGCCCGCGCAGCACCCCGCAGGCGGCGCGCGCTCCGGCCGGGGCGCCCCCCTCCCCTTCGCGGCGATAGACGAACGTGCAGAGGGCGATGATCGCGGGGACGATCACCAGCGCGATCACCCACGTCGGCGGCGCGTCGAGGAACTTGAACGTGGTGACCTCGCGCGTCTCCGCCTCCTGGGCGAACGCGAGGGGCGCGGCGGCCGCCGCCGCGAGCGACGCGAGGAGAGACCTTGCCGTGACCCGGGCACTCATGGCGCACCTCCGCGGTAGCCTCGACCGAACCACCACGCCAGCAGCATCTCGGCGGTCAGGAGCCCGACCACGGCCCACAGCAGCGCGCGCCAGAGCTCCCCCTCGCGCGCGGCGCGGGACTCGAGCGGCTCGGTGTCGATCTCGGTCGCGACCTCGATCTCGACGCCGGGGTAGAGGACCGGGAACGCCGCCGGCTCGACGCGCGCGGGGTCGCTCTCGCGGACGTCGACGTTCACCGCGAACCGGTCGATCTCGCGCCGTCCCGCGTCGTCGCCGGCGCCGGCCAGCGGGTACGCGAGCTCGAGCGCGTAGATCCCGGGGCGATCCGTGTCGACGAACGCCGGGAGCACGAACTCGCCGTACTCCATCTCGCGCGGCGTGTCGGTGATCGCGATCCGCGAGTTGTCCGGGCGGACGACGAGGATCTCGGCCGGGATGCTGCGCGTCGTCTTCCGGAGCGGCTCGCCGACCGCGAGGTTGAACCGCGAGTGGTCCGACAGCGTGAGGTACGACGCCGTCTCCTGCATCAGCGGCAGGTAGGTCCAGACGTTGTTGTCGCGCGCGAACCCGGCCCAGAAGTCGTCGGCCGTGGTCGTGAACAGGACGACCCGTCCGCGGCCGGCCGGCTTCTCCAGCACCAGCGCGCTCGGGTCGGCCGGGTCGTCGTCGAGCGCGATCACGACGTTCGTCCCGCGGTCCTTCGGGCCGATCTCCGTCCGGTAGAACCGGCGGATCGGCACCGACAGGAGGTTCGGCTGCAGCGCCGGGTCGCCGAACAGGCGGAGCATCGGGTGGAAGAAGTCGTCGACGACCGGGAAGTACGCGACGTCGGAGGTCTCGGACAGGTCGCCGCGGACGTCGAGCAGCCGCGCCGGGAGGAGGCCGCTGCCGTCGGCGTCGTAGAGGCGCTCGTCGTACGACCGCGGGTCGATCAGCTCGCCGAGGAAGATCAGGAGGCCTCGGCCCGCCCGGACCGCGTCGTCGAGCTCGCGCGCCGCCTTCTCGTCGAGGCGCGCCACGTTGGCGAGCACGATCAGGTCGTAGTCGTTCAGGTCCTCGGCGCGGTGGTTGAACTTCCGGTCGTCGACGACCTTCAGCCGGAAGACCGAGCCTCCGGTCTCCGGGTCGTCGCTCGGGTTCAACATGTCGGCGAGCATCGCGGTCTCGCGCCCGCCGCCGCCCCGGGCCAGGTCGCCGTCGACGAGCAGGACCCGAACCGCCTCGTCCACGGTGAACGCGAGCGAGCGCTGGTTGTCGGCCGGCAGGTCGTCCTCGTCGATCACGAACGTCGCGGTGTGGCTCTGCCGGCCGCCGCCCTCGTCGTGGAACTTCGTCGAGCACTCGACCGTCGCCACGCCGCCGGCCGGGACGTCGAACACGACCGGCTTCCCGCGCTCGGGCTCGTCGTCGAACACGAACGTCCCGGCGACGTTCTTCAGCTCCTGGTCGGTGTGGTTCCTGATCGTCGCGCTGAACCGGACGACCTCCTCCGCGACGACGTTCCGCGGCCGCGAGACGAGCTCCTCGACCGCGAGGTTCACCGGCCGCTCCGGCGCGCCGACGTCGACGACCACGAACCGGACGTCGTTCGCCGCCGCCGCGCGCCACGCCGACGCCGGCGTCGCCGCCGCGTCGCCCTCCGGGTCGCCGCCGTCCCCGCCCCCGTCCGCCGCGGTCGACCCGCCGGGCGCGAACGTCTCCCGCTGCAGGTCGGTCAGGAAGTAGACCTGCCGGTGCGCGTCGCC
>JBICIB010000485.1:0-9669 GCA_043101415.1 Planctomycetota bacterium JB042
CGGGACGACGCGCCGGGAGGCGCGCGAGCTCCTCTCCCGCGCGGGGGAGTCGTCGTGAACGCGCCGTCGGTCCTCGTCCCCGAACCGGTCGCGCGTCCGTGGGGCGGCGTCGGGCTCCCCGCGCTCGGCCTCGAACGCGGCCCTCACGAACGGGTCGGCGAGTGGTGGCTCCCGACCGACGACTTCCCGCTGCTCGTGAAGATCATCGACGCGCGCGAGAACCTGTCGATCCAGCTCCATCCCGACGACGAGCGCGCGCGCGCCGCCGGGCTCCCGAACGGGAAGACCGAGGCGTGGTACGTCCTCGACGTCGCACCCGACGCCCGGCTCCTCGTCGGCCTCGCGGACGGCGTCGAGGCGGCCGAGTTCCTCGATCGCGCGGACGCGGGCGACGACGTCTCCCCGCTCCTCCGTTCGATCCGGCCCCGCCCGGGCGACGTCGTCTTCGTCCCTCCGGGGACGGTCCACGCCATCCTCGCCGGGGTGGTCGTCCTCGAGGCCCAGCAGGTCAGCGACACCACCTACCGCGTCTTCGACTGGAACCGGCGGCCGGCCCGCGCCCTGCACCTCGCCGAGGCGCGGCTCGCCGTGCGGGACGACCCGGCCGCGGGCGTCGTCCCGCCGTCGCCGGAGACGACCGACGGATCGCTCCGTCACCGCGTCCGCCTCGACTGCCCGAAGTTCTCGCTCGCCGACCTGGTCGCGACCGGCCCCGGCCGCGTCCCGCTCGGAGCGAAGGCCGAGATGTGGACCGCGCGGGCCGGAGCCGCCCGCGTCGCCTGGCCCGGCGGCGAGGCGCCCCTCGCCCCCGGACGCTTCCTGCTCCTCCCCCGGGGCGTCGACGCGGTCGACGTCTTTCCCGAGGAGCCGACCTTTCACGCGGTGAGGATCCGAGAGCCATGACCGAACGTCTCCAGAAGGTCCTGGCTCGAGGCGGCCTCGGCTCGCGGCGGAAGTGCGAGGAACTGATCGCCGCGCGGCGCGTCCGCGTCAACGGCGAGATCGCGTCCGAACCGGGGATCCGGGTCGACCCGATCCACGACGAGGTGACGATCGACGGCGTCCCGGTCGAGAGCGAACGCGCCGTCCACTACCTCCTGCACAAGCCGAAGGGTTTCGTCTGCACCAACCGGCCCCGCCCGGGCGAGAAGGCCGCCGTGTCGCTGGTGCGAGCCCCCGAGGGGCAGCGGCTGTTCACGGTCGGCCGGCTCGACGAGGACTCGTCCGGGGCCCTGCTGGTCACCAACGACGGCGCCTGGGCGAACCTCCTCAGCCACCCGCGGTACGGCGTGCCGAAGACGTACCGCGTGACGGTCCGGGGGAAGGCGGAGGGGGAGATGCTCCGCCTGATCCGCGAGGGGATCCACCTCGCCGAGGGACGGACGGCCCCGGCCAAGATCCAGGTCGCCAAGCGGTCCCGGGAATGGTCCGCGCTCCGCGTCACCCTCCACGAGGGGAAGAACCGCCACCTCCGCCGCGTCTTCGCGCGGATCGGGCTGCCGGTGAAGGAGATCCTCCGCGTCGCCGTCGGATCGGTCCGCCTCGGCCGACTCAAGCCGGGCGAGTCCCGGCCGCTCCTCCCGGCCGAGATCGAGACGCTCCGCGCCGACGCGTCCGCTCCGCCGCGCCCGAAGCCGCATCCCCGGGGCGCCGCCGGGCGCGGGACCCGACCGGGGTCGCCGGACGCCCCCGCGCCCGACGGCCGTCCGGCCGAGGACGCGCCGCCCGACCAGGCCGAGGGGCGGAAGTCGGCGGGGAAGGAGAAGACCGAGAGGAAGGTGACGGGGAGGAAGAAGGCGGGTTCCCGCCGCCCGACGAAGGGGCCGCCGGCCCGCGGCGGCGCCGGGACGAAGGGACGCGACGCGGCCGGACGCCCGAGCCGTCGGTCGAAGCCCGGAAGCTCTCGACCCTCCCGTTCCGATCCGGGAGGGCGAGGGAAGAAGCCGGGCCGGAAGGGAAGGCGTCCCGGGCGAGACTGACCCGTCCGGTCAGAACGGGAGCGCGTCGGGCCCTTCCGCCGGCGCGGACGCGTCGTCCGTCCCCGACGCGTCGTCCGTCCCCGACGCGTCCGACGGCGCGGAACCCGCGGCCTCCTCCTCCGCGAACTCCTCCATCACCTTCCGGACCTCGCCCTGGGTTCGGGTGAGCTTGTCGTTCAGCACGCGGATCAGGTCGCGCGCCTCCCGGACCCGGTCGGCGAGGTCGTCGATGTCGACCTCGTTCGACTCCAGCTCCTCGAGGATCTGTTCGAGGCGGTCCTTCGCCTCACCATATTTCAAGTTGGCGAGCGCCTTCGCCGCCTTCTTCGTCGCCATCGCGCCTCGTCTCCGATGCTCTCGGGGCGGGCCCCTTCGGGCTCGACCCGTCCGGTTCAGTCGGTTCGTTCGGTTCGGTCGGTTCGGTCGGTTCCTTCCGGTCGACGCGGGCCTTCACGCGGCCGTCGCGGAGTTCGACCTCGACGCGCGCTCCGACCTCGACCGCCGCCGTCTCCTTCAGGACGCGTCCCCGCGCGTCGCGGAGCAACGCGAAGCCGCGCCGCAGGACGTGCGTCGGGTCGAGCAGCCGGGCCCGGGCGTCGCTCGCCTCGACCCGCTCGCGGGCCCGCTCCAGGCGACGCGCCGCCGCGCCGCGGACGCCGCGCAGGAGGCGGCCGGTCCCCTCGCGCTCGCGACGGACGACGGCGCGGACGGGGATCGCGCGGAGCCGACCGCCGAGCGCGCCGATCGTGCCCCTCGGCACCGCCAGCGCGTGCGTGAGGCGGCTGTGGAGCAGCCTGCGGTCCGCACGCAGGTCGCGACCGGCGACCTCGATCCGCGCGCGGCCGCTCCGGACGACGGCCTCCCGCGTCCGCGCGAGCCGCTCGAGTTCGTCCTCGACCCGTCGCCTCGAGCGGACCAGCCGTTCGACCGACCGCCCGAGTCGCTCCTCCTCGGCCGTCGTCCGCTCGAGGACTCGGGAGAGACGACGGACCGCCTCGTCCAGCCCCCGCCGCGCCGCCCGCCCCCGCTCGGCGAGCGCCGCCGCCACCGCCGTCGGAGTCTTGAAGGCCGACTGCGCGGCGAGGTCGGCGACCGACGTGTCGATCTCGTGCCCGATCCCCGTCCAGACCGGCACCTTGCACGCCGCGATCCGCCGGACGATCTCCTCGGCGTCGAACCAGGCGAGGTCGACCGCCGAACCGCCCCCTCGGATCAGACAGATGACGTCGACGTCGAGCCGCTCCAGCGTGTCGAGTCCGCGGCAGACCGTGCGGACCGTCTCCTCCCCCTGCATGCGGGCGTCGACGACCCGGATTCGGATCGCGAGCCCCGACGCCCGGACCTCCTCGACGAAGTCCCGGTACGCCGCCGAGTTCTCCGCCGTGACGAGCCCGACCTCGAGCGGGACCTCGGCCACCTCGAGCCGCTTCTGCAGCTCCAGCACGCCCTCTCGCGTGAGTCGCTCGATCAGCCGCCGCCGTTCGAGCGCGAGACGGCCGAGGGTGAACGCCGGATCGATGTCGCGGACGACGAGGCGGAGGTCGCCGTTCGGCGGGTAGAAGTCGACGTCGCAGAGCGCGCGGATCCGGATGCCGTCCTTCGGCTCGATCACGCCGTCGAGCACGCCGCCGCGGCCGAAGAGCCGACGCACGTCCCCCGCCCAGAGGACCGCGCCGAGCGCGTACGTCCGGCCGTCCTCGGCGTCCTCCTCGACCAGGCGGAAGAACCAGTGCTTCGATCGGCGGGCGCGCGCGCGCTCCAGTTCGGACGCCTCCCCGACCAGCCAGACGCGGCGCGGGAACGCGTCCTTCAGCGCGAGCTGGATGCGCCGGGCGAGCGCCGCGACGCCGACGGTGTCCGGCGGGAGCGCCTCGTCGGACGGCGCCCCCTCCGCGCCGCGCGCCCGCGGAGCGGCGGCGTCGAAGTCGAACCGGCCGCTGCCGCCGGTCACGCTTCCTCGGCGCGCAGCAGGCCGCGACCGGCGAAGAGCGCCCGCAGCCGTCCCTCGATCTCGTCCCGCGCGCTGCGGAAGACCGCGAGGACGCTCTCCTCGCTGCCGGTGGCCGAGGCGGGGTCGTCGACGGGGAGGTGGACGACCGCCGTCCGATCGCCGAACGGAGGACACGTTCGCGCGGCGTCGTCGCAGAGCGTCACGACGAGCTCCGGATCGGCGGGCACGTCGTCGAGCCCCTTCGACCGGAGCGTCGAGGTGTCGATGCCACGTTCGGCGAGCACGACCCGCGCCCGCGGATGGACGCCGACCGGCCTCGTCCCGGCCGACCAGACCTCGACGCCCGGCGCGGCGAGCGAACGACCGATCCCCTCCGCCATCTGGCTGCGGCAGGAGTTCCCGGTGCAGAGGAAGAGGACACGCATGGGAGAGAGCCTATCGGATGACGGCGCCGCGGATCCGTTCGATCTGGGCGAGGTGACGCCGCTCGTGCCCGTCGAGGAACTCGAGCCACTGCAGGACGTCGAGGTCGCCGAGGGCGGGATGCGGGAGCGTCAACTCCCGAGGGTTCACCCGGACGAGCTCCGCGGCGACCCCAAGGAGCTCCCGGCGGGCGTCGTCGAGTTCGTCGCCGAGCGCCGCCGGGTCGATCTCGCCGCGCGGCTCGACGTGCGGCGGCGCCTCGACCTTCCCCTCGGGGAGGACGAGCGGGCGGGCCGGCGGCAGGCTCGCGAGCCCCTCGGCCGGGAACGCCGCCACCGGCCCGCGCCGCCGCGCCGACTCGAGCGCGCGACGGAGACCGAGCGCCGTGGCGCGATCGACGCGGGAGAGGTGCTCGAGCACGTCCGCGATCCGCCAGCCGCCGTCCCCGCCGCCGGGACGCGCCACGACGACGTCGGGAGGGAGGTCCCGGGTCGCGTCCCGCACCGCGGCGCGGGTCCGCGCGAGCCGGAGGATCGCCTCCCGCCACTCGCTCGGCGCTTCCGCGGGCACGCCGGCCTCCGCGTCGAGCGCCTCCGCCTTCGCGCGCCGCCAGAGCGCGTCCATCTCCTCGAGCGTCGCCTCCTTCAGCGCCTTCCCGGCGTGGGCCTCGAGGTAGCGGAACCGGGCGTCGAACCGGTCCGCCGTCCGCCGCAGGGCGTTCTCCGGCGGGACGTCGGCATGACGCGCGACGTTCACGACCGAGAAGAGGACGTCGCCCAGCTCCTCCTCGACGTCCCTCCGGTCCCCCTCCGCGAGCGCGCGCTTCAGCTCGCCGACCTCCTCGTCGAGCTTGTCGATCGCCCCGGAGAGGTCCGGCCACTCGAACCCGACGCTCGCCGCCTTCTCGCCCATGCGGTAGGCGCGCAGGAGCGCGGGGAGCGTCGCCGGGATGCCGGCGAGGGTCGACGGATCCGCGGCCCCCTCCCGCTCGCGACGCTTGATCTCCTCCCAGTTCGAGAGGACCTCGCCGACCCCTTCGACCTCGGTCTCCCCGAAGACGTGCGGGTGGCGGCGCACGAGCTTCTCCGCGATCGCGCGGCTGACGTCCTCGAGCGAGAAGTCGCCCGCGTCCTCGGCGATCCGCGCGGCGAGCAGCACGTTCATCAGGAGGTCGCCGAGCTCCTTCGCGGCGTCCGCGCGGTCGCCGCGGCCGAGGGCGTCCGCCGCCTCGTACGCCTCTTCGAGGAGGTGCGGGGCGAGCGCCGACAGCGGCTGGGAGCGGTCCCACGGGCACCCGCCCTCGGCCCGGAGCCGGTCGACGACCTCGAGCAGACGCGCGAACGCACGGAGCCGCGGGTCGTCGCTCACGCCCGACCGTCCCGAGGCACGGCCGGCGGCGGGTTGACGACGAGCAGCCGCGGCTCGGTGAAGTGCTCGACCGCGTACTTCACCCCCTCGCGGCCGATCCCGGAGTCCTTCGTCCCGCCGTACGGCATGCTGTCGACCCGGAAGGTCGGGGCGTCGTTCAGGATCACGCCCCCGACCTCCAGCTCGTCGAAGGCGGAGAGCGCGCGGCCGAGATCGCGCGTGAAGACGCCGGCCTGGAGGCCGTACCGCGACCGATTGACGCGGTCGATCGCGTCGGCGAAGTCGGCGTACCGGTGGAGGTTGACGACCGGTCCGAACGCCTCGGCGCAGTCGACCGGCAGCGACGGGTCGACCCCCTCGAGCACCGTCGGGAGGAGGAGGCGTCCCTGCCGGCTCCCCCCGGTGAGCACGCGGGCCCCGCGGGCGCGCGCCTCCTCGATCCACGACTCGACCCGCGCCGCGTTCTCGTCGTCGATCAGCGGCCCGACATCGGTCTTCTCGTCGAGGGGATCGCCGACGACCAGCTTCTCGGTCGCGTCGACGAATCGTTCGGTGAACTCGTCCGCCACCGCCTCGTGGACGAAGACGCGCTGCACCGAGATGCAGACCTGCCCCGCGTAGGCGAACGCGCCGGTCACCGACTGACGGACCGCCGCCTCGAGGTCGGCGTCCTCGTGGACCACGACCGCGGCGTTCCCGCCGAGCTCGAGCACGACCGGCTTCTTCCCCGCCTTCGCCTTCAACCCGAACCCGACCTCGGGGGAGCCGGTGAACGACAAGGCGCGGAACCGCTCGTCCTGGACCAGCAGGTCCCCCACCATCCGCCGGCAGGGGAGGACCGACAGCCCTCCGGGCGGCAGCCCCGCCTGCTCCAGCACCTCGGCGAGGAGGAGGGCGGAGAGCGGCGTCCGGGAGGCCGGCTTCAGGACGATCGAGCAGCCGGCGGCGAGCGCCGGGGCGACCTTGTGGGCGACGAGATTGAGCGGGAAGTTGAACGGCGCGATCCCGAGGACCGGGCCGAGCGGCACCCGCCGGATCAGGCCGAACCGCCCCTCGAGACCGGGACGCAGATCGAGCGGAGCGATCTCGCCCCCGACCCGGGTCGCCTCCTCCGACGCGATCCGGAACGTGTGGGTCGCGCGCTCGACCTCCGTCCGCGCCTGCCGGATCGGCTTGCCGTTCTCGCGCGTGATCGTCCGGGCGAACTCCTCGCGCCGGTCGGAGATCGACTCGGACACCTTGCGGAGGATCTCGGAGCGCGCGAACGAGCTGAGCCGGCGCATCGCCTGGAACCCGGCGAGGGCGGCGGTCACCGCCTCCACGACGGTCGCGGAGCCCGCGCGCGCGACCTCCGCCTCGACGGCGCCCGAGAACGGATTGGTCACCGTGGTGACGTCCTCGCCGTCCTCCCAGCGGCCGGCGAGGAAGAGGAGCTTCTTCTCACTCGGAGTCGTCTGCATGCGGGTGTCGATTCGATCAGGCCGGCGGCGGCTCTCCGCTGGCCGCCTCGAAGAGCCGGCCGTAGCGCCCCTCGAGCTCGGGCTCGTCGAGCCGGCGGTAGCTGTGGACGAGGTTGCCGATCATGCGCGCGAGGATCCGGCGATCGGACGGGACGGAGAGGAAGCTCTCGCTGGCGCCGAACCCCTCCCGCGCGAGGAACTGGAGGCACGCCTCCCGCGTGAGCCTCCGGCCGCCGTCGAACGGGTCGAGGTAGATCGGGTCCGCCTCGCCGCACTGGACGATGAAGTGACCGGGCATCCCGACGCCGTGGACCGGCAGTCCGAGCCGCCGGCCGACCAGGACGTAGACCACCGACAGGCTGATCGGGATGCCGACGCTCCGCTCGAGCACCAGGTCGAGGAACGAGTTCTCGGGGTCGTAGTAGTCCGAGCGGTTCCCGTTCAACCCCTCGACCTCGGCGAGCGTCCGGACCAGCGCGTCGGCGATGTCGTCCGGTTCGCTCGGGTCGGGGATGTCGGCGTCGAGGTCGACCGCGAGCTGGTCGAGGCGGTCGCGGGTCGCGGAGACGTCCGCGCCCGGCTCGCGCACGCGCGCCAGCCAGAGGGCGCCGGTCTCGAGGTCGAGGTCGCCGTCGCCCTGGAGCCATCGGCGGAGACTCCGTTCCTCCTCCGCGGCGCGGATCCCGAGGGCGACGCGGGCCGCGCGCTCGCGCAGCACCTTCCGATCCGGCGGGACGCGCTCCAGGACGTCGAGCACGCGCGGCCCCTCGTCCTCCAGACGGCGCGAACAGGTCCGCACGATCCCCTCGTCGCGATCGTCGAGGAGCGAGACGAGCGCGTGGAGCTGACCCTCGCTGAGGTGGTTGCGGTCTCTCATGGCGCCCCCGGATGGTAGCGCCCCGCCGGAGGGAACCGGAGCGGTTTCGGCGCCGAACCGGCGCCGGACGAGCCGCCGTCGCCGGCGACCGTCCGGACTCAGCCCGCGCGCACGCGGCCGAACACCTCGAGGAACCGCAGGACGACCCGCTCCTCCACCCGGGCCGCGTCGACCGGACCGCCCGACGCGGCCGCGACGCTCGACATCACCGCGGCGTCGAGCCCGCACGGCGCGAACCCCTCGAACGAACGGAGGTCGCAGTCGACGTTCAGCGCGAAGCCGTGGTACGTCACCCAGCGCCGGACGGCCACCCCGATCGAGGCGAGCTTCCTCCCGCCGCTCCAGACGCCGGTGTGCGGCGGGTTCCGCGTCGCCGCGACGCCGAGGTCGGCCAGGGCGCGGATCAGCGCCTCCTCGAGGTCGCGGAGGTATCGGTGGAGGTCGCGCTCCCCGTCCTCGAGCCGCAGGATCGGGTAGCCGACGAGCTGGCCCGGGCCGTGCCACGTCGCCTCGCCGCCGCGCTCGACCCGGACGACCGGCACGCCGACCCCGGCCGCCGCCTCGAGTCCGGCGCCGCGGCCGACGGTGACCACCGGGTCGTGCTCGACCAGGAAGAGCCGGTCCGGCCCGTCCCCCGCCGCCCGGCGCTCGACCGCCTCGAGCTGCAGGTCCCGCACCTCGTCGTACGGCCGGCGTCCGAGGCGGACGACCTCCAGCGGGCGGCTCACGGCGCGGTCACTTCTTCTGGAAGATGTGGACCGCCTGCCCCATCGCCGCCTCCGCCGCCTCCATGATCGTCTCCGGGAGGGTCGGGTGCGCGTGGACCGTCAGCGCGATGTCCTCGAGCGTCGCGCCCATCTCGATCGCGAGCCCCATCTCGGCGATGATCTCCGAGGCGTGCGGACCGACGATGTGGGCGCCGATCACCAGGCCGCTCCCCTTCTCGGCGACGACCTTGGTGAACCCGTCGGTCGAGTTCAGGGTCATCGCGCGGCCGGAGGCGCCGAACGGGAACTTGCCGACCACGAAGTCGACGCCCTTCTCCTTCGCCTCGTCCTCGGTCATCCCGACCGACGCGATCTCGGGGTCGGTGAAGACGACGGCGGGGACGCACTTGTAGTCCCGGTGGACGTCGTGCCCGCCGATCACCTCGGCGGCGACGATCCCCTCGTGCGACGCCTTGTGAGCGAGCATCGGCTGGCCCGCCACGTCGCCGATCGCGTAGATGTTCGAGACGCTCGTCCGCTGCTGCGTGTCGACCGGCACGAACCCCTTGTCGTCGACCTTCACGCCGATGTCGGCGAGCCCGAGCTCGCGGCCGAGCGGGGCCCGGCCGACGGTCGACAGGACGACGTCGCAGGCGATCGTCTCCTCCCCCTTCGGCCCCTCGATCCGGACCTCGACGCCGCCCTTCTTCGCGTCGGACATCGACAGGGCCTTCGTCTTCAGGCGGACGTCGACCTTCCGCTTCTTCAGGTTGCGCGCGACCTGCTTGGCGCACTCCGGCTCGATCCCCGGCAGGACGGTGTCCATCAGCTCGACCACCGTCACCTCGGCGCCGAGCTTCCGCCAGACCGTCCCGAGCTCGAGGCCGATGTAGCCCGCCCCGAG
>JBICIB010000486.1:0-3657 GCA_043101415.1 Planctomycetota bacterium JB042
GTGGTCCCTCTGCACGGCGACCCGCTGCTTCCGGGACGGCGGGTCGCCGCGCCGCCGGAGGTCCTCCTCGATGGCCGCGTGCAGCGACAGGATCTCCTCGTCGACCAGGTCGAGGAACGCCTCCCGCTCCGCCAGCACCGCGTCCGCCAGCTCCGCGATCGCGACCTCCTGCTCGCGGACCTTCCGCACGACGGACGCGACGGCGCCCTCGACGTACCGGTCGAACGTCACGTCGTCGCTCGCCCTCTCGTCGCGCAGCGCACGGAGCTCGCTCTCGCGGAGTCCGAGCAGCTTCCGCGCGTAGAAGGAGTAGTCCTTCCCCGTCCGATCGGGGAGCGTCGCGACCGAGCGCTCGGTCCGTTCGAGCACGTACGCGGCCCAGCCTCCCGGATCGGCCAGGACGTCGCGGAGCCCCGGGAGCGCCGGACCTCGCCCCTCGGCCTCCATGAGGAGCCGGGCGGCGCCGATCAGCTGACCGGCCGGCGTCTCGCGGCGGAAGCGCTGATAGACGAGTTCCAACTGATGGACCGTCTCGCTCTCGGCGAGCGGCCGTCCGTACCGGTCGAGGATGTCTCCGCGCGCGAACGGCACGGGCGCGCCGCCGGTCCGGCTCTTCCGCGCCTCCGCCGTCCAGAAGTCGCGGGTCGCGAACTGCAAATGGACGAGGCGGGCCTCCACCAGGGCGAAGAGGCCGCAGAAGAGCCAAAGCAACAGGCGCAGCCGGCCGAGGGTCACGGCTCGCCCTCCCCACCGCAGAGGTTCGACACCACGATCCTCGTTTTCTACCAGATCGCGGGCCGGTTCCGAGGGGTGCGGCGGGACGTCAGGGACCGACGCGGAGCGTTCGGAGCAGCGCGAACAGGAGCGGCGCGAGCGCGGTGGCGAGGAGCATCGACACCGCCAGCCGCGCGAGCCCTCCCGCGCCCTCCTCCCCGCCGAGCGGGACCACGAGTCCGATCACCAGCCGGAGGACGAGGAAGACCGCGCCTCCGAGGAACGCGACGACCCACTGCGTCACGATCCGCTCCGCGAACAGGACGTCGCGCAGCGCGAGGACGAGGTACGCGAGCGCGAGATGCGTCAGGACGACGGCGCCGACCGGCTCCGCGCCGACGGCTCCTCGGAGGAGTCCGAGCAGGCCGACCGCCCCGGCGACCCGCTCCCGTCGAGCGAACAGACCGAGGTGGACCGCCAGGAGCGGCCCGAGGTCGGGCGCCACCGCCGTCACGTCGACGGCGAGCGCCTGGAGATAGAACAGGACGGCGCACGCGACGGCGAACGGAAGGTACGCCATCAGTCGTCCCGCCAGGGGTCGTCCGGCATCCCCCGGCGTCGCAGGACCACGACCGGAGCGTCCGCCGAGACCTCGCCGCGCAGGACGTCGATCGTCTCGCCGTCGACCCGCACCACCGCTCCGATGAACAGCCCCCGGGGGACGTGATCTCCTCGGCCCGCGGTCACCAGGAGGTCCCCGACCTCGGGACGGGTCTGCTCGGAGCCGACGCGGAGCCGTCCGCCCCCGCGCCAGGCGCGGAGCGTCCGAACGACGATCGGCCCGCTCCGCCGCGCCGAGAGCACGACGACGCAGCGGTCCTGGCCGGGGTCGAACACGCCGCGCACCCGCGCCGCCCCGAACGCCGCCGCCTCGACCGAACCGACGAACATGCCGCCCCACGTCACCGCCGCCCCGTCCGGCAGGCCGAGGCCGGTCAGGACGAGCCCGTCCCGCCCCGGCGACGCCAGCCCGCAGGCGAGCGCGCCGACCTCCCGCCGCTCGAACCCCGCGGCTCCGCCGCCCGCCGCCGCCCCCGAGGTCCGCACGCAGACGGCGTCGAGCCCCCGCACGTCGAGCGTCGGCACCACCCGGAACGCCTCGGTCCCGGTCCTCCGGAGGAGCTCGTCGATCCGCAGCGAGCCGAGGACGAGCCCCGGCGGCAGCCGCGGGACCGACGCGGGGAGGAGGTCGTCGACCTCCGGCACGCGGACGTCTCCGTCGACCCGCAGCGCCGAGAGACGCTCGGGGTGCGAGACCGACGCGGTCCACTCGAGGCGGTCGAGACCGGCGAGGATGAGGCGGACCTCCGCCCCGGTGGCGTCCTCGGCCGCTCCCGCGAAGCGCGCGTCGGGGGTCCAAGGCATGTCGACGACCGCCATCCCGCTCTCCGCGCGAACGACCACCCCCAGCGCGTACCTCCCCGCGGTCACGGCGTCCCCCGCGGCGAGCCGGACGCCCTCCCCGGCGTCGATCAGCAGCCGCCGACGCACCCGGTCGATCGCCACGATCCGCGCGACCACGCCGCCCCCGCCCGCGCCGCCGAGGAGCAGCTCGTCCCACCGCGACAGCCCCGCCTCGATCCGCGCCGCCAGCTCCGGCGCGAACCCGAGCCCCTCCTCCTCCGCCTCCGTCTCCCCGATCTCCCGCCGCAGCAGGTCGAGCGGACGGTACGCATGCACCGCCATCAGCTCGGGCCGCCGCAGGAACGACGGCGCCGCCGGCGTCAGGCTGAGCAACGCCAGCCCGAGGATCACGAGACCGAGATTGACGCGCCGAACGGGCCTGGAAGGGGAAGCAAGGAGAGCAACGAGAGCAGGAGAGAGCAAGGAGAGGGCGCCTCGAACCGAACGAGCAAAGACCCGACCGTGAGGACCTGCGACGACATCTGCCCTCCGCGACAGCGCCCTCTCCCCTGCTCTCCCGTGCTCTCCCCTGCTCTCCCCTGCTCTCCCCTGCTTCCCCCCTACCCCTCGTCGCTCGTCTCGAGGACCTTGGAGTACAGCTCGATCTGGTCGAGGAACTCGCCCGTCCCCCGCGCCACGCAGGTGAGCGGGTCCTCGGCGACGCGGACCGGCAGCTCGATCTCCTCCTCGATGCAGCGGGCGAGGCCGCGGAGGAGGGCGCCGCCGCCGGCGAGCGTGATGCCGTTGTGGACGAGGTCGGCGGAGAGCTCGGGCGGGGTCTGCTCGAGGCAGTGGCGGATGGCGTCGGTGATCTCGCGGATCGGCTGCTGCAGCGCCTCGCGCACCTCTTCGGAGGTGATGATCGCGCGCCGGGGGAGGTTCTTCTGCATGTCGCGACCGGCGATCTCCATCTTCTTCTCCTCGCGGAGCGGGAAGGCGGAGCCGATCTGCATCTTGATCATCTCGGCGGTCTGCTCGCCGATGAGCAGGTTGTAGTTCTTCCGCATGTACGCGATGATCGCCTCGTCCATCTCGTCGCCCGCGACGCGGACCGACTCGGCGGTGACGATGCCGAAGAGCGAGATCACCGCCACCTCGGTCGTGCCGCCGCCGATGTCGACGATCATGCTCGCCGTCGGCTCGGCGATCGGGAGGCCGGCGCCGATCCCGGCCGCGATCGGCTCGAGGACGAGGTAGACGAGCCGCGCGCCCGCCCGCTCGGCCGAGTTGATCACCGCGCGCTTCTCGACCGCGGTGATGCCGGACGGGATCGAGATCACGATGCGCGGCCGCACCAGGAAGGAGCGGTTGTGCACCTTCCGGATGAAGTACCGGAGCATCTTCTCGGTGATCTCGAAGTCGGCGATCACGCCGTTCTTCAGGGGCCGGATGGCGACGATGTTCCCGGGCGTCTTGCCGAGCATCTCCTTCGCCTGGACCCCGACCGCGTTCCCGTCGAGCAGGACCTCGTTCGTCCCC
>JBICIB010000487.1:0-2747 GCA_043101415.1 Planctomycetota bacterium JB042
GCGTCGCGGAGGGGCGAGCATCCACGCCTCGATCGGCTCGAAGTCGTGCGTCGCCTCGCGGCCGGCGTACCAGTAGGTGACGGCGCCGACCTCGACGCCGGGCTCGTCGTTCCCGCCGCCGTGCTCGATCCGAAACGTGATCGACCGGTGGAACGGGATCGGGTCGGGGATCAGGAACCGATACGCGGAGACGCCGCCGCCCTCCTTCCACGTCACGCCGTGGAACGGCCGGCGGACGATGCCGGACGCGAAGTACCAGGCGTCGTTGAAGAAGTCCTCGGTCCCGGTGCCGTGGTACCGCTCCGGCCCGCGGCCGTCGACGAGCGCCTGCTCGTCCCCCTCGAGGTAGGCCAGGCCGCGCGGCCCCCGAGCGGTCATCGTCGCCCCGACGACCCGGCCGCTCCCCTCGGCGCGGAGGAGGTCGACGTACGCGCCGGTTTCGGTGAGCGTGTGCCGGAACCGCGCGTGGAAGCGGCTCCCTCCGAAGACGTCCCGCGCCGTCCGCACCCCCTCCATCCGGACGTCGGCGTGGAGCGTCGAGCGGCCGCGGGAGACGAGGTCGAGGCGGAGCCCGTCCCCGAACGGGACGACGAAGCGACAGACGAGGCGACCGTCGGCGGCCGTGAACGGGACGCTGTCGATCGACGCGCCCGGCCCGCCGATCGCGAAGAAGTCGGCGAGGGGCGCCTCGACGCGGGGCGACTCCTCCCCGTCGACGCGGATCCGGAGGAGCGTTCGCCGGAGGGCGGACGGGTCCTCGGAGCGGGCGTCGACGATCCATCGGGTGACGGCGCCGGCCCCGCGGAGCTCGGCGCGCAACCCCTGCCCCGGACCGAGAGCCAGCGGGAACGAGATCGGCGCGAACGTCCGGATCGGCGTCCCGTCCGCCCCGATCCAGGTCCTCACCGGGCGGAGGTCGTCGACCGCCTCGGCGTCGGGCGGATCGGGCGGCGTCGGCGGCGCCGGGTCGAACCGGAGCGTGTTCCACTGGTGGAAGCGGACCGGTCCGCGGGCGACGACGCGCAGGCGCCGCTCGAACGGCAGGTAGGGGTAGGCGACGTGGCCGCCGCTCGTTCCCCGCTCGAACCACTCGCGGAACGGGACGACCCGCCGCGGCGCCGGTTCGTCGTCGTGCCAGAGCTCGATCGGCGCGTCGGTCGGGTTGGCGGACCAGACGCGGACCAGCGCTCCCGGCCCGCGCGCGTCGACGAGCGTCCGCCCGCCCCCCGGCTCCGGCTCGAACCGCCCGGTGAAGCCGTCGTCGTTCCCGCCGGTCCGATCGAAGCTCGACCAGAGGCGCGTCTCGCGGAACGAGGCGGGGACGGGGAACGCGACCTCCCAGAGGCGTGCGTCGACGGCCGAAGGAGCGATCGGAGCCGGCGCGGGAGCGAGGAGGGCGGCGAGGAGCGGCAGTGGACTCGGCATGCGCGCATGGTACGGGCCGGAGCGCGACGGGACGCCCCCGCCCGAGAAGCCGCTTGGGTCCGACCGCCGGGAACGGGAGAATGGAGCGGATGGGATTCGATCGCCGTTCCGTCCCGTCCTTCGCGGCCGCGCTCCTGGCCGCGAGCTGCGTGACGATCACCGAGGAGGACCCCCGGCGCGCGCGGGCGATCCTCTACCCCGAGCCGGTGCCGGTGTCGGCGTGGGCCGTGCGGCCGGTCGACGGGACGCGCGCGCCGCCGCCCTCGGAGTGGGTCCCTCCGGAGAGCGAGCGGCGGGCCGGCGTGCTCGTCTTCCTGGAGGGCGAGGGGAGCGGCGACGAGGTCGAGCCGGTCCTGGAGAGGTTCTCCGAAGCGGGATTCCGGATCCTCCGGATGCGGATCGATCCTCTGGTCGACCCGCCCCGCCGGATGGCCGTCGCGCGGCCGGAGGAGATCGACGACGTCGCCGGAGAGCTGGCGCGCGCGGTCGACGCGCGGCTGGCGGGCGTGGCGCGCGCGGTGGTCGCGGAGCTCGACCGGATCGACGTCGCGCAGCCGGCGGAGCCGCTCCGGCCGCTCGTGCTGGCGGGGGTCGGCCTCGGCGCGTGCGTCGTCCCGCCGGTCGCCGCGCGCCTCGGCGGGGGCTTCGACGCGGCGGTGTTGATCGGCGGCGGCGCCTCGCTGTTCGAGGTCGTCGCGGCGGCGTCGCTCGAGACGGACGGGGTCGAACTCGAGGTCGGCTCCCTGACGGCGCCGCAGCGGGAGTTCTTCGGCGACGTCTACCTCGCCGAGTCGCGCCTCGATCCGTTCCACACCGCGCGTTTCCTGGCCGGGAAGCCGGTGCTGATGATCCACGCCCGGTTCGACGAGGTCGTCCCGCACTGGACGGGGGACGTCCTGCACGGGCGGCTCGGTTCGCCGATGCGGCTCCGCGTGCTCGGGACGCACGACGACCTCCTCGAGGAGGTGGAGGACCGCGCGGAGTGGATCGCGACCTGGGTCGAGGACGCCGTGCGGCGCTGACCGGCCGTGCCGGGCTACCGGACGACGATCTTCCAGGTCCGGCGCTCGGAGAGGAGCGGCTTCCACTCGGGCTTCAGGACCCAGTCGGTCGGGTCGACGACGCGCGCGTGGAGGAGGTGGTTCCCCGGGTCGAGTTCGCCGGGGCGGAGCTTCACGCGGTAGACCGTCCGGCGCTCGTCGTCCCGGCGCTTCTCGACCCGCACGGTCCGCCCCTCGAGCGGCGGGTCCGCCCTCTTCCCGGCGCGGGAAGGCCGACTCCACGAGACCCAGTCCCCCCCGTCGAGACCGCCGCCGAGATCG